>JANLOU010000184.1:0-6097 GCA_031366735.1 Candidatus Eiseniibacteriota bacterium | reverse complement strand
TCGAAGGATCTCGAGGACATCGTGTCCAGGCAGGGGTCGCCGGACGACCCCGGCATCGCAGCGACCGAGGCTGCGCAGCCCGCTGCAGCGGTGGGGGTGGCACCTGCCGCCAACACGCTCGAGGCGATCCACCAGGATGTGGATACGATGGTGTCGCAGCATTCCCGCACTTGGGTGCTGCAGGGGTGGCTGGCGCATCCGTCTGCATTCTTCTCCGCGCTGGATGCGGCGCTCTACCTGCGGATCAATGCCCTGCAACTCGGCCCCACGACTGATCGCGCCTTGGTCGCGCTCTCGGCCATCATGCACTACGGCGAGGGCTGGGCCTTCGTCGCGGTGGTGATGCTCGCGGCGGACCACCGGAGCGCTTGGAGGCCGATCCTCACCGCGCTGCCCGTACTGTGGCTGAGCATGCTGACCGTGAACTATCCGCTCAAGCGGATCTTCCGCCGTCGGCGTCCGTTCATCGCATTCGTCGATGCCCGGGTGCTGGGGCCCACGCCCAAGGACTTCTCGTTCCCCTCTGGGCACACCGCGGCCGCGTTCGCTGGGGCGTTCCTGTTCGGCGCCCACGCGCCGCTCTGGTCCCCGTTGTTCTATGGCATCGCCGGGGTGGTCGGCTTCTCGCGGATCTATCTTGGCGTGCACTACCCCAGTGATGTGGTCATCGGGGCGATCGTGGGCGGCGCGTTGGCAGCGGCGTTCCTCGCACTCATCCGAATGGTGGTCCCGATCGCGTGAGCGGCTGCGCCCGCTTGGGGGTCGCGGCCCCCGAGTTGCAAACCGTGAACGGCGTTGAAACACGGCGCGGCTCGTGGCAGGCTTGAGCGATGGATCCTCAGGACGGGCGACGCATGGCTTTGGCGCTGGACGCGATGCCGATTGGGCTGATCATCATCGGTTCGGATGGGAGGGTGTCGTACGCGAATGCCCAAGCCGCCCGGTGGGACCGGGTGCCAGCACGGCAATGGGTCGGACAGCCGTTACAGGCGGATTGTCCAGGCTGGCTGAGTGCCACGAATGCGGCGGTGCTGCGCCAGGCGGTCGTGGATCGGGTGCCCATGCAGTTGCGGGAGGGGACGCCGGACCAGCCGGATTCCCAACTCGAGACCCGAGTCATGCCCACCGCCGACGGGGTGATCGTCTGGGCCAGCGAGGCTGGCCCCGCAGGGCCCCGGATCCATGATCTGATGCAGCCGCTGGGCGCGATCACCAACTACGCGGCGTTGATCCGGAATCAGTCCAGCGACCCGATCCAGCGGTACGCCGGGGAAATCACCAGGATCGCGACTGCGATGGCCGCGACCATCCGCCGCGACGGAGCACAGGCCGCGGCTCCGAGCGCACTCGGGACTTCAAGCCCTGCGACGATCCGTGATGACGAGTAGCACGCCTGCCAGCAGTGCCACGCCGCCGACGATGGGCGAGATGGGCAGCGCCTTCTCCTGCTGGGCGTGCACTTCAAGGCCTCCCAGGTCGAGCACGGTCTTGTCCCGGCGGTAGCTGAAGCCCCCGTAGGCGAGGCTCAGGAATCCCAGGATGATGAGAACGATACCGATGACCTTCATGGTGTTGTCTCCGCGTAGTGATTCGGTGTGAGAAGAAGAAGCGGGGGGCTGAGCACGACTCGCGCGAACCCCTGCAGCCCGAACGAGTACCGACTGCAGCACCCCCGCATCGATGAACTACGCGTGATCGCTGAGGCTGGTGGTCTTCTCGCCGCTGCGGCGATAGGCATCCTTACCCGCGTCAATCGCGGCACTCAGGTCACTCGTGCGATTATCAATCTTACTCTTCACTTGGCCCAGCTGGTCCACGGCGCCGTCCTTCAGCTTGCGCGCACCTTCAGTGAGGCGGCGGCGCGTTTCGTCACCGGCCATCGGCGCGAAGATCAGTGCCAGACCAGCGCCGACCGCTGCTCCGACCAGAAACCCCGCCATCATCGATCCACTGTTGTTCTCGGACATTGTCGTCTCCTTGAGTAGTGTGGTTGGTAGTGTTTGCACGTGACTTCCAACGCTGGGCGAGGAAGTTCGCGCCGAAACGGATTCCGCGAATCACTCGAACGACACTCGAGATCGGACGCTCAGCCTCATCTAGCAGACTTGATGCCAAGTCGCTGGTCCGCGTGGCGACTGCCTCGATACCCGCGACGCTGGCCTTTGCAGAGCGGGTGATCTGGGAGAATGCGACCAACAGCTCGTCTGCCCGCGCAGAAGTCCGCTTGGCGTCCTCGATCAACTCGGGGAGTGCTGCCAACGAGATGTTCGCGTTCTGGATGAGGACCTTGATCTGCGCCATCAGCCGAATGGCCATTATTGCCATCACAGCGAGGGCGATTGTTACAAGCACCATGCAGATCTGGGCGATGAGTGGCATCGGGCGAACTCCTTTACCTTGTGAATCCCATGCGGTTTGGCCGCGTCCGCAGAATCCGGACGGCCTTCGCAGGAATCACAGAGCAACAAGCAGGCCATGAGCCTGGGTAGCGGTCAGACCGCCTTATAGACGTTGATGCGGTTGTAGAACGTCTTCAGGCTGATCCCCAGGATCTCGGCTGCCCGGCGCTTGTCATTGCCGCAGTGCTCAAGCGTGGCGAGGATGATCTCGCGCTCGATATCCGCCAACGAAGTCCCGATGCGGATGTTGCGAATCGGGCCGCCGGATGTGCTGCTCGTGCTCGCACTGCTCGCACCGTTCTCAGTGTTCGCCACCCCGACTGAGGGGCTCTCGCCCGTTGGGGCGGTCACATGGATCGTGTCCTCGGCCATGATGAAGGCGCGATGTACCTCGTTCTTGAGTTCGCGCACATTTCCTGGCCAGGAGTGCTGCACGAGGCGTTCACGGCTCGCGTCGCTGAATCGCTTCGAAGTTCCCTCGGCACGATTCAGTTCCTCGAGGAAATGCTCCGCCAGCTTGACCACATCGCTGGAGCGGTCACGCAAGGGCGGCATAGCGATCGGGAACACATTGAGACGGTACATGAGGTCTTCGCGGAGCTTCCCATCACGGACTGCGGTCTCGAGCATGCAGTTCGTGGCGGCGATGATGCGCACATCCACCCGGGTGGTCTTGTCGCCGCCCACCCGCATCACGGTGCCGGTCTCGAGTGCGCGCAGAAGCTTGACCTGCAAATCGATCGGCATCTCGGTGATCTCATCCAGGAAGAGCGTTCCGCCGCTGGCGCGTTCGAAATGTCCTCGCCGCAGTTGCGTCGCCCCGGTGAAGCTGCCGCGCTCGTGACCGAACAGTTCGCTCTCGATCAGGGCCGCGGGCATGGCGCCACAGTTGATCCCAACGAAGGGCCCGGTGCGCCGGCGACTGTGGTCATGGATGGCCTGCGCCGCCAGTTCCTTGCCAGTTCCACTCTCGCCCACGACAAGTACGGAGGCATCGGTCGGCGCCACGCGCGTGATCAGATCATAGATCTGCTGCATGGCCCGCGACCCCCCGATCAGCGGGCCGAAGCGTCCGAGCTTTCGCAGTTCGCCCCGCAGCGAGCCCACCACCTGGGTCAGCTCGCGAGCGCGTTGCACGTGCGCCAGCACGGATTTGAGACGGGGGTGGTCGATCGGTTTGGTCAGGTAATCGAGTGCGCCCAGGCGTAGTGCCTCGATCGCCGAATCGATCGAGGCCTCACCCGAGACGACCAGCACATCGGGGTTTTGATCGCCCGCAGCTTCACGCACAAGCTCCATCCCGTTGCCGTCGGGGAGCGTCAGGTCGGTGATGATGAGCGCGGGCGTCAGCGTGCAGAGCTTCTCACGGGCATCGGCGACCGACATGGCCGTGGAGACTTCGAAGCCTTCCGCTTTGATGACCTCGGCGAGGCTCGCCAGCAGGTCGGCATCGTCATCCACGATCAGCGCGTGCATAGAAGGCATAGGGGGCCACCTTGGGGAACTGGAGCGGAGCCGGCGCACACCCGCGCACGGGCTCGAGACGGGACTGCTTGCGTGGATTTTTCGGAGTATGGGCGCAGGTCGGGCCGGGGCGCAAACATGCCGCTTCAGTGGCAGACCCGGTCGAACCAGCCAGTCATTCTCACCCGGATGTGTGCAGGGCTTACAAATAAAAGCAGAATCCGCCGCAGCCGAGCCCCCCCGACAGCCTCGGATTCTGGCCGCCCGACGCCAAACACGCGTGCTCCGTGCGCTACATCCGCCGCTGGTACGGATTATGCCAAGTCGCTGGGGTGGCAACGGGGGGTCGAGGCTGATTCCCTCATTTCACAAGCGTTTCCCGAAGAACAGGAGGACGATCATGCTCTGGACGATCGCTGTGGTGCTCGTGGTGTTGTGGCTGCTGGGAATGGTGACTTCGTACACCGTGGGCGGATTCATCCACATCCTGCTCGCATTGGCCATCATCGCTGTGCTGATCCGTGTGATCCAGGGCCGCCGCGTCGTATAGGGCTCCCGGATTGAAGTTATGGACGCGGATTGAAGTTCCTACCCCCATGCCGCCGCTTCGGGCGTCGCCCCCGGGCGTCGCCGCTGAAGCGGTAAGGGCATGCTCGGCAAATGCTTAGCACAATGTGCGGGCGTGGTCCCAATTTCTGGCACCAATCCTGCGAATCACAAGGGGCATATCGATGTGGGCGCGAAGGGTGGAGGTCATCACCCTGCCCTTCGCGATATGCCCTTCTGGAACATCCACCGAAAGGACCACCGATCATGTCCCATCACGGGTTCACATTTCTCACCCGAGGCTTGCTGCTCGCCATGACGCTGGCCCTCTCGACCGGTTGCAATGAGTCGGGCCAGACCGATCAGGCCACTTCATCGAAGTCGGGTTCGGTCTCCACCCGGATCACGCCCGCCCGGTCGGTGACCGCGGGCACGACGATCAGTGTGACGCTGGGTAGTTCGATCACCTCCGAGAATGCGTCCGTGGGCGATGCCTGGCACGGCACGCTGGCGGAGAATGTGGAGACCCAGAATGGCGGAATGATCGCCGCTGGCAGCGATGTGCACGGCGTGGTGACCGGCGTCACGCCGGCCAAGCGCGGTTCGCGCGCCATGCTCGACCTTGGCGTGCGCGGGATCACCACGAATGGAAAGAATCATCCGATCATCGCCAACGGCGAAGCGATCGTTGCGGGCTCGACCCGCGCGCGGAACCTCGGCGCGATCGCAGGCGGTGCCGCTGCGGGCGCCCTGATCGGCAAGGTTGTGGGTGACGGCAAGAATGGCGCGGTCGGCGGCCTCATCGGTGGTGCCGCAGCGACGGGTGTGGTCGCGACCTCCAAGGGATATCAGGTGGAGTTGAAGCCCGGTACGACGCTGAGCTTCACTGTCAACCAGACCGTCGCCCTCCGATAGGCGACTCGACACCCGGCGCCCCCCGGGCGCACAATCGCCCGAATCATACTGGGAACGCTGCCAGCAGCCCGACGCTGGCAGCGTCCACCAGACGCCTGCAACGGTAACTTGGTCGCGAAGTGAGGGCGGACCGTGTCGGAATGGTCGTTCCAGCGCAAACTCACCACGGGTGTCATCCTCATTTGCATGCTGGCGATCCTGACCAGCGTGATTTCGTTGTTCGCGTCCCGCAACCTCATCACCAGCATCGGCACGGTGGCGACGGGTGAAGGACAGGATCTGGCTGCCGCCAGAGCGCTGCAGTTGGTGGGCACCAAGAACATCGCCGACACCCATGCCTGCTTGCTCACTGGCGGCACGGATTACGCGGCCGCCGCCCGGGCGGGAAGTGTTCTGGCGCGGGACTTGATCGGGCGGCTGCGGGCGCGTACGACGGACTCCAATGGCCGTGCCCTGCTCGACTCGGTCCTGTTCGCCCAGCGCGCCCACGAGGCCGCCTTCGTGCAGGCGCTGCCGCTCGCTGAGAGAGTGAGCGGCTCGTCGCAATCGCGCTACCCGGAATCCGTCCTCTCGAGCAGCGCGCGATACGATGCGTCGCTGGCCAAGCTCGCGACCTACTTCGCCTCGGCGAGTGACCGCAACCTTGGCCCCGCTCGATCGGATGTCGCCCGCGCCGAGGCCCTGCTGATGGGCATCAGCTTGCTGATGATCCTGCTCATGGTGCTGCTGTGTGTGATCCTGAGTACCGTGCTCACCCGGAGTTACAAGCAGCA
>JANLOU010000174.1:0-1523 GCA_031366735.1 Candidatus Eiseniibacteriota bacterium | reverse complement strand
GTTCAAGCGATCGGTAAGAAAGTCGTGGCGGGCTACGCTTCAGTCGCTTCCCTGCCCGGGTGGCGAAATGGCAGACGCAGCGGACTCAAAATCCGCCGCTCGTGAGGGCGTGCCGGTTCGAGTCCGGCCCCGGGCACCAAGAGGAAGCGCAGGTCAGGTGCGGCAAACTGACCTGCGAGCGAAGACGTCGATCGCCCCTAGAAGTCACTACAGTTCGTATCTCGCGGGATATTCTGATTCAAGTTCAGCGCCGCTCCAGTTGGCGGTAATCGCACCACGAACGAGCTTGCCAATGTCGGGCTGCTCGTGATCGTCGTGGCCCACATACCGGGCCTGCTCGTTCTCCCGACTCCCATGCCGTCATCGTGTCGGCGCGGTTGAGCGCCAAGCTCGGGATGGCGTTGTCGGTGCGGCCCTGCGGGACGCCATTTGCGGTCGCGGGGCACGTTGGCGTCGTCGGGTTGGTCGTCGGCGGCGAGGACGTCTCGGATGCGGTCGAGGTTCAACGATCAGCGCACAACAAACGCAGCTATTTCTACGGGTCAGTTTTCGATTGTTGATCCCTGAATTCGCTAGCGATTGGTAAATCAATTCTGATCGCTGACAGCAATTATGAAGAATTGATCATTCACATGATGTTGCAATGAGTTCCTTGACTTGTCCGTTCTTAAGCGCGAATGATCCGACCGACCTATCGCGTTCTTCGAAAGGACCGCATGAACGAACATCTGCAAGAGGCTCACTTCGACGACATTCGCCTGAGCGTCGAGACTGCGGCAAGGCTGGCGGCCGACCCGGAGGCCTTCCTGCGAGCCTTCGATGCGTTCCAGAGTCGGAACGCCGAGCAGTTCCAGAGTGAGCTCGCGAAATCAGGAATACTGGAGCACTGCCATCGGGTCTGTCAGTGGTTCTGCAGCAAGCACTGCGTGCACGTGTGCCGGAAGCTGGCCGGCCCCATCGAAGGTGCCACCCAACTCGACCCAAAAGAGGTCCTCGAGTTCACGCTCGCTGTGGGCGCATTGGCGGAAAACCGGGACCTACTCACTGCGCTGATCAAGGCAGTGGACGACGCCGACGCCGACGCATTTCAGTCGATTCTCAAGAGGGCGAAGATCTCGGAGCGGTATTGGCACCAGCTTTGTCACTGGCTATGCACCGTGAAGTGTCGTGCCGTGTGTCGCGAGCTGTGCCCTCAGCGACCCACCATCACCAAGGTCGGGCTGATCCCAGCGACGCACATCGCACCAACCGGGCTCGCCTCGGGCCCCAGCGTTCCTGGGGGGCCCACACCGACGGACAGCTTCTCCCCAGGCGCATGGGGCCACCATCCCTTCGGCGGGCTCACGTTCATCGAAGGGAGCATCTTCGGTATAGCGAACCCGGACGCATACAAAGTGGAATGGTCGGCCAACCCTGCGGGCCCATGGACGCCGATGCTGAACCCGGTGGCCGACTTCGACCTGGCCACCCTCACCGACTACGACCGCACACCTACGGCGGGCTGGTTCGCCGTCGCCGACATG
>JANLOU010000338.1:0-6014 GCA_031366735.1 Candidatus Eiseniibacteriota bacterium | reverse complement strand
GGGGGTCATGCGAACTCCTGCAAGGGTGTGGGTGCAGCGGAAAGTGTATCGCGCAGGGGATGGGCATCGCCAACACGATCCGATTCCGGGCACTCGGCACAGATTCGGAGGCCCGGTTGGGGCGTTCCGCCCGCTCGGCACCGCGGCGTCATGCAAGCTGCACGCTGCCGCGGCACAAGTGTTTGCAAGTGTGTTGCCTCGCTAAACCTCTGGCGCTTGCGGGCCGATACTCGGCCCTGTGAACGACCGACCTCGATCGCCGGAGTCGTTGCATCTCTCCGACGTCCTCTCCGCGCTGTCCTTCGCGCTCGATCTCACCGAAGGCCAGCCCATGGGGCACTCGGTGCGAAGCGGGCTCATCGCCCTTTGGATCGCCGAGCGACTCGACCTTCCCCTGGGAGTGCAGCGCGACCTCTACTTCGCGGCGATGGTCAAGGATGTGGGCTGCTCGAGCAATGCCTCGCAGGTGTATCGCTTGTTCGGCAGCGATGATCGCGTGACCAAGGCTGCGCTCGTGCGGGTGGACATGCGGGACCTGCTCCGCGCGGGGCTGGCCCTGTTGTCGCGCACGGCGCCGGATCAACCTTGGCCCGTCCGCGCCCGACGCATCGTCGAGTTCGCTCGTGCGGCGCCGCGCGAGGCCGTGCGTCTGGTCGAGACGCGCTGTGATCGCGGCGCGCAGATCGCGAATGACATGGGGCTGGGTCGGGCGGTGGCCGAAGCGGTGCGCTCGCTCGAGGAGCATTGGGACGGTGGCGGTCAGCCGCGCGGACTCGCGGGCGAGGACATTCCGCTGTTATCGCGCCTGCTGAGTGTGGCGCGTTCGCTCGAGGTGTTCGCCGTGCGCGATGGCGCGGAGGCCGCGGTGGAAGTGGTGCGCTCACGCAGCGGGCGCTGGTTCGACCCGACGCTGGTCAAAGCCTGCGAAGGCATCGAGCCGCATCTGGTGGCCTGGTGCGCCATGGACACCAAGACGCTGCGCGATCGAATCGGCGACGCCGAGCCGGGTGGCGCCGCGTTGCTGGCGGGGCCGCAGGGATTGGATCGCGTGGCATTGCACTTCTCGCGCGTCGTGGACGCGAAATCGCCATTCACCGCCTCGCACTCCAAGCGCGTGGGAGATCTCGCCGCGGATGTCGCGCGCGAGCTGGGGTGGACCGCAGGCGAGGTGGCCGATGTGAGCCGTGCCGGCCTGCTCCACGATCTGGGCAAACTGAGCGTGCCCAACACCATCCTCGACAAGCCCAGCGCACTGACCGAGGACGAATGGTATGTGATGCGCCAGCACGCGCACTACACCGAGCGCATCCTTGCGCACATCGCCGGGTTCGAACGCTTCGCGTTCGAAGTCGGGGCGCACCATGAACGCTTGGATGGCCGCGGCTATTGCCGAGGGATCGCCGGCGAGGATGTTCCGGCGTTGGCCCGAGTGCTGTCGGTGGCCGATGTGTACGACGCGCTCAGTTCGGACCGACCGTACCGGGATGCCCTGCCCAGCGACCATGTGCTGGAACTGATGGAGCGCGACCGCGGCATCGGGTTCGACTCCGACTGCCTCGACGCACTTCGCTTCGCGCTCGGTCACGCCGGCGAGGAGCGCCGCGCAGCCTGACCCTTGTGGCCGGCGAGCTGCCAGCCCGTCGGGTCAGTGCACCAAGGCCAAGGCCAGCGCGTAGGACAGTCCTGCGAGGAACACCCACTGCGCCGCCCCTGCAGCGATGGGCGCGAACCCTGCGCGCTTCAGGTCGTGGAACCCGGTCTGCAGGCCGACTCCCGCCATGCCCACGCAGAGCAGCCACAGATCGATGTCGCGCAGTCCATCGAGGAGTCGCTTGGGCGCCAGTCCCGTGGAGTTGATGGCCGCGAACACCACGAACAACACCAGGAACCACGGCACCAGGCTGACCTTGGCGTCGCCCACGGCGCCCTTGCGCCGCAGCGACCACGCCAAGCCGAACACGATGGGCGCCAACAGGCAGATGCGAGTGAGTTTGACCACCGTTGCGACTTCGACCGCGCGCTTGCTGAAACCCGCGCCCGCCGCCACGACCTGCGCCATCTCGTGCAGGCTGGCGCCGTCCCACAGGCCATAGAGGAAATCGTTCATGCCAAGCGCGCGTCCCAGGAACGGGTAGATCACGATGCCGATGGTGCCGAGCAGGGTGATCACGCCAAGCGCGATGGCCGAATCCTGCTTCTCGCCCTGGAGCACGCTGTCGGCTGCGACCACGGCCGAGGCGCCGCAGATCGAGCTGCCCACCGCGAGCAGGATGCTCGACTTCTCGCCCATCCCGAACCGCTTTGCGACCCATATGCCGAAGGCGAGCGTGGCGAGGGTGGAGAGCACGACCACCGCAAGCGCGGGCCCGCCGATGTGCAGGATCTCGCCGAGCGACAACTTGAGTCCGAGTCCCGCCACGGCCCAGCGCAGGATCGGTCGCTGCGCCACCCGGATGCCGGGCAGTGCCGCAGCCGGCACGGGAAGCAATGTCCTCCATGCCATGCCGAGCAGGATCACGAGCAGCAGCGCGGACACATGCAGCGTGTCTTTCACGAACGGTAGGCGCGCCAATAGGAATGCAGCCGTGGCCAACAGCGCCGCGAGTGCGACGCCGGGGAGTGCCTCGAGGATCCGCTTCACGCGCTGTAGCTGAGCTCGCGGTACTGGCGCAGGAATCCGCCCTCGGCCGGCACGAAGATGTGGCAGTGGTTCATCTCGCCGCCGTAGATGTGGATGGTCACCGCCGGCGTGTCGAGTGCGTTGGCGAGCACGTGGTACTCGAACGGCGGGATCAGTGCGCCCGCTTCGCCGACGCCGGCCTGGATGAGCGTCTCGGGCTCGAACTGGACGATGTCCTTCTCGGGGTCGCCACCGCGCATGGAGTAGCTCTGCACGCGGATCACGCCCTGATACACGCACTCCACGCACCAGATACCGGCGTGATCGTGCAGCGGCGTGCCCTGCCCCTTGTCCCAGACCATGGCAATCGCGGTGTATCGGTTTTCAGGATCGCGGTGGATCAGGCGGCGCGCGTAGCGATCCGGCGTGGGCACCAGGAATTGCGGGTCGAGGAAGTCGGTGCCGACCTTGAGGAAGTCGATGAGCACTTGTTTCACGGCCCGACATCGGCCGGCGTCATCGCGTGGAGTCATCGCCTCGTCGAGCCGGCGGATCAACTCCTGCACTCGTGCCTGCGTGTGGGTCGACATGGACGGTGGACCTCCGTGGAGCGGGACGGGGGAATCAGGGCAGGAAGAAGAACGCGATGGCCAACACCAAGTAGACCGCGAGAAGCAGGGCCCCTTCAAGCCAATTGGACTCGCCGTCCTGGGACACCAGGTTCACCACCCCCACGGCGGCCAGCACCGCCAGTACCTCGAACGGGGTGAAACGCAGGTCCATGGGACCTTTGGGCATGGCGTACGAGGCGAAAACCAACAAAGGGGCCACGAACAGGGCGATCTGGATGGACGAACCGATGGCGATGTTGAGCGCCAGGTCCATCTTACCCTTCATGGCCATGAGGACCGCAGTGGAGTGTTCGGCCGCATTGCCGATGATGGCCACCACGACCACGCCCACGAACACCTCGGTCAGGCCCAGCGCGTGCGAGGTCTCCTCGACCGCGCCCACCAACATCTCGCTCATCCATGCCACGAATGCCGTGGCGATCAAGAGCGTGACCACCGCGCGGCCCACATTCGCCGGCTCGTGTTCGTGATCCTCGGCGGCGCCGGTGTACAAGTGTTTGTGGGTCTTGAGCGTGAACAGCAGGCTCAGCACATACGACACGGCCAGCACGATGGCGATCTCGAGCGAGAGGCTGCGCTCGATCACCACCTCGCGAGCCACCGAGAGCCTCTGTTGCGCCACGGCGCCTTCGGCCACGAAGTGGAACACCGCCGGCACGATCAAGCTGATCGCCGCGAGCATGAGCAGCGTGGCGCTGGCCGCTGCGGCCGCGCGATCGAACTTCTGATGCTCGCGCTTGAACCCGCCCGCGACCATCGAGAGCCCCAGCACTAGCAGCACATTGCCGATGATGGAGCCCGTGAGCGACGCCTTGACCACATCGTACAGTCCCTTGTGCAACGCCATCATCGCGATGATCAACTCGGCGGCGTTGCCGAAGGTGGCATTGAGCAATCCGCCCACGCCCGCGCCCATGCGCGAGGCGAGTTGCTCGGTGGCTTCGCCCATGATCCCCGCAAGCGGGATGATCGCGAGCGCGCTGCAGACGAACACCGGCAACGCGCCCCAATGCAGGAACTCCGCGAGGGGCGCGATGACGACGAACACCAGCAGCAGCTTGAGGATGTGCTGCGGCGCGAAGATCGTGGGCGAGGCAGCAGCGCGTGCGGTCATGGAACGCCACTGTGCCGCAGGGCGTGGGGTGGTCGCAAGCGCAGCAATGACTACCCGCCGCGCGCTCCGCCGAACACGCAGTCGCGGAATGTGGTGGTGGTGCAGCTATGCCCCACGCGCACGAGCCCGAATGCGCGGTTCTCAAGGAACTCGCAGCCCTGGATCGTGTTCCAGATGGACAGGCTCTTGCCCAGTTCGGCGCCGGAATCGACGTGGCCGATGAAGTAGAGCGCCCAACCGGCGGTGGCCTCGGGCCATGGGTGCGGAGTGGCCGTGGCTGAGGCGACGAGCATCACTTGTACCGCACCTTCAGCTGGCCCCACGACTTCTTGATCGACGGGGAAGGGCCGGGGCCGAACTTGCAGATGCGGAGGTTGTTCTCGTCGACGACGTAGAGGTTTCCCAGCTGGTCGCAGGCGAGTCGACCGATTCCGTCGAACTGACTGTTTCCGGAACCGGGGCCTCCAAATCTTTCAATGAATGTTCCGGTGCGGGTGAAGATGCTGATGGTGTTGTTGCCGACGTCGGAGATGTAGACAAGGCCGTCAGGCGACACGGCTATGCCGTTTGGGTTTTCATGCTGACCAGGAAGCGTACCCGGCATCCCGATGAATCGGACGAACTCGCCATCTGGAGTGAACATGCCCGCTGAGCCGAATGATGGGTTGGCGAGGTAGACGTACCCGGAGTCATCGAGTGCCATTCGTCCCGGCGTAACTGTAGGTATCCACTCCCGCAGCAGGGTGCCCGAGAGCGTGAAGACCAAAATGCGAACCCTCCCGACATCCGGAATCAGAAGTTCCCCAGCGGAAGTCACAGCCGGTTCTCCGGGCAAGTTGAGCTGCCCGACCCCGTTTCCAAACGTGCCCCAACTGGTGATCGGGGATCCATCCGACCCAAAAGTCCGAATCTTCCGGGTCCCAAAGTCAACTACCACCGATCCTCCGGTGGGTGTGGGTGCGATACCCGAGAGTTGTGACGGGTCTAGGCTCACATACCAGCTGAAGTTACATGCTCCCGTGCCAGTGAAGCGATGTGCGCGCTTCACCCGCTCAAGAACGAGCACCCCGCCATTGTCCAAATGCTCGACGTCCACCGGCCCCATTGCACTGTCTAGGGGGCAGGTGGTGTACCAGGACCCTTGGTACTGCGGTGCAGCGCGGGCAGCCGGGGGAATAGACGCGGTCACAGATGCGCCTAGAAGGAATGCCAGCAGGGAGCTGAGAGCCGTTCTCATGGCAATTCGCTCAGCAGGGCAAGCCCGACCCAATCACCCGCTGCAGTACGAACAAAGAGCCGCCCGCTCGCGGAGTCAATTGTGAGTGTACCCGCAGGCCACGATCCTGTTACTCGTTCTGAATCTGAGGTGATGGAAGAGCGAGCCTGAGAGTCGAAAGGCACTTCGCGCCAATTGTTCGTCGAAGATCGCATGAGCAAGCGTCCGCTCGCCTCATCGACCGTGATGTCTCCATTCGTCCAAGCGCTCACCGCATCTCTAGCAGACGAATGCATCACCGGGAGGCGCATTTGGAAGGGCTGATTAATGATTGTTAGCGCACGAGAACCCTGCCTTGGAGAGGCTCCGAGTATAGCTTGGACTCGAATGGGTTTGGACTTGGGTGCAACGGTTGAGGCGTCAAAAATCGAC
>JANLOU010000114.1:0-6464 GCA_031366735.1 Candidatus Eiseniibacteriota bacterium | reverse complement strand
CACGAACTGGTGGTGCGCCCACACGAAGAAGCTCAGGACGCCGGTGGCGACGATCGTGTAGATGACCGTCTTGTAGGCGAACAGCTTCTTGCGCGCGAAGACGGTGATGACCTCGGCCACGATGCCCATCGCAGGCAGCATCACGACATACACCTCGGGGTGGCCGAAAAACCAGAACAGGTGCTGCCACAGGATGGGGTCGCCGCCCTTACCCGGGTTGAAGAAGCTGGTCCCGAGCATCTGGTCGAACAGCAGCATGACCGCGCCCGCCACCAACGGCCCGACCGAGGCCATGAACAGGATGCTGGCGATGACGATGGTCCACACCAGGATGGGCACATCGAATGCCTTCATGCCCGGCGCGCGCGAGTTCATCGCGGTGACGATGAAGTTGATACCGCCCAGCAGGAACGCCACGAACTCGACGGCGACCGCCATCAGCCACAGGCTCGCGCCCCATGGCGTGAGGTTGTAGTCCTTGTTCGCGGACAACGGCGGGTATGCGGTCCACGCACCACCGAAGCCGCCATTCTGCACCAGGAGCGAAGCGATCAGGATGACGACGCTGAGCGCGAACAACTGGTAACTCAACCGATTGATGCGGGGGAACACCATGTCGTCCGCGCCGATCATGAGCGGGATGAGATAGTTGCCGAACCCGGCGATCAGCACGGGCATGGCGACCCAGAAGATCATGATGCTGCCGTGGTTCGTGATCAGCGCGTTGTACTCGCCCGGCGAGACCACACCGAAGCCGGGGACCGGATTGCCCGGGAAGGCCAGTTGCATCCGGAAAACATAGGCCATGAACGCGCCCACCACCGCCATGAGCATGCCGGTGAACATGTACTGGAAGCCGATCATCTTGTGATCGGTCGACCATAAGTACTTCTTGATGAAGCCAGGCTCTGCGTGGCCGTGGTGGGCCGACCCGGCGTCGTGGGCGTGTGCGTCGGAATGGTGGGCCATGTCGTTCCCCGTCACTGCTGTCCGGCCGTGGCCGAAGTGGAGTCCGTCGAGGCGCCCGTTTCGGCGCCATCGGTGGAGGCGAGTACAGCCTCCGGCGTGTTGCTCTGGACCCAGGCTTGGAAGGTCTCGGGCGTATCGATGACCAGATCGGCACCCATCACGCCGTGGCCGACGCCACAGATCTCGGCGCACAGGATGTCGTAGTCCCCGGTCTTGGTGGCCTTGAACCAGCCCGTGTAGATGCGCCCGGGAACCGCATCGTGCTTCAGTCGGAACGCCGGGATGAAGAAGCTGTGCAGGACATCTTTGGACTCGAGCAGGAAATGATAGGTCTTGCCCACTTCGATGTGCATCTTGTCGGTGGTGCGAATGTCATCCGGGGTATCGAGTTGTCCATCGGCGCCCGGATCCTGGAATGTCCATGCCCACTGCTGCGATACGACGCGGACCGTGCGATCCGCCGCCGGCAGCGTCTGCTTGACCAGCACCCATACTTTAATGGCCGCGACGATGATCACGACGTCAAAGACGAGCACCAACCCGTGGGGGATGTTGATCCACTGTTTGAGGTGCTTCTCCTTGCCGGTGATGTACTGGGCCTTGACGCCATCCCGAGCGCGGAAGCGGAACATCAGCCAGAAGAACATGGCTTCGGCGGCGATGAACCAAGCGCCCACGATGACCGTGACCAACCAGATCAGCTGGTCGATATCACCGGAAAAACTGGATGCGCTGGGGACGAGACGATCGAGCATTCTCTCGAGCTCCCTCGGTTACCGCAGAACGTAGAAGATCACGGTCGCCACATAGAGCGCCGCGAGGATCACAGTGAACAGGAATGTCCACTTGGCGACGGTGTTGCCCCAGTCGTCCGACGAGTGGTCTTTGTCCTCGGCCATGGTGGTCTCCTGACTACTTCGTCGGAAGCGTCTTGATGTACGCCACCACATCGAGCATGGCGGTCGTGTCCGTGAGCGTCATCGACATGGCGCGCATCTGGGCCCCGTACATGTCATCCGGGTGCGCGCCGCGCATGCCACTGTGGAACTTCTGGAGCTGGGCGTACATGTACCAATCGGCCTGACCCAGGAGCTTCGGCGCGCCCATGTCCTTGTTGCCCATGCCATTGGCGCCGTGACAGGTGGCGCAGACATTCGTGAACTGGGTTTCGCCCGCATGCTTGTCACCCTGCGTCAGCACATGCTCGGCCGCCACGACTGGCAGCCCCGCAACGTACTCGGCCACGGATTCCTTGTCGCCCTCGCGGTAGAGCGTGCGCGCCATGGGCCGCATCCGGTGCCCTTCCATATCGTCCGGATGGGCGCCGCGGATGTCCTTCGAGAAGTTCTGCAACTGGCGCAGGATGTACCACTGCGGCAGCCCTGCGATATCGGGAGCCTTCAGCTCACGGTTGCCCGCCCCATTCGCGCCATGGCAGGGCGTGCAGGTGTCGTAGACGAGCTTGCCGCGCTCCACACCGGCCTTGGGCCCGGTGCCGCAGCCAATGAGGACAGCGCCGAACACGGTGGCGGCGACCAGAGCGATGTAGGCCTTGTTCAACAAGGCGCCCTCCAGATCCTGAACGTGATGAGCCGATGCTCGAACGCGTTTATATACACGATTCCCGCGCGCTTCACCACTGCTGGGATTTCACGCGCCCCGCAAGCGGAGCCACGCGTCCACCGACATGACGAGGAACAGTACGAACAGGTACAGAATCGAGTAGCGGAACAACTGGACTGCGGCAGGGATGCTCGGGCGCCGATAAAGCCGCACCGCGCCCAGCAGGAACACGATTCCCAGCAGCGCGGCCGAGATCATGTACAGCAGGCCCAGCCCCGCCATGGGCCCCACGGCGATCGTCACCGGCACCAGCACGCAGGAATAGAGCAGGATCTGGCGGCGGGTCTCCGGTTCGCCGTGCGTCACGGGCAGCATCGGGATGCCCGCGCGCTCGTAGTCCTCGCGGCGGTACAGCGATAGTGCCCAGAAGTGTGGCGGCGTCCACAGGAAGATGATGCCGGCGATGAGTACAGCGGGCAGATCGACGCGGCCGGTGACCGCGGCCCACGCGATGATCGGTGCCGATGCCCCCGCCCCGCCCCCGATGACGATGTTCTGCGGGGTGCGCCGCTTGAGCCAGACCGTGTACACGATCGCGTAGTAGAAGATGTTGAGCATGGCAATCAGCGCCGACAGCGGATTGCACGCCACCGTGAGCACCGTCCACGACAGCCAGGCCAGGGCGATCCCCAGACCCGCCGCGGCAGGTGGCGAGATCAGGCCCGCGGGGAGCGGGCGACCTTGGGTGCGCCGCATGAGCGCGTCGATGTCGCGGTCGAAGTAGTGGTTGAAGGCCGCCGCCGAAGCTGCGGACAAGGCGATGCCGATAGCGGCGCCCCAGAACACGCGCGCCGAGGGGAAGCCGTCCGCTGCGAGCAACGCCGCGGGAAGCCCGGTGAACAGCACCAGCAACACGATCCGCGGCTTGGTCAGCTCGAGCCAGGCGCGCAGCGTGCGCGTGGAAGCTGGGTTCGAAAGGGCGACGCTCATTGGGCCGGAACTCCTGCCAGCGCCGGGCTCGCGGCCGGCATCGCCGCCACGCGCAGCGTGGCGATCAAGGTGAGACCAAGCATCAGAGCGGCATTGCCCAGATGGATCGCGGAGACCCAGACCGGGATCCCCAGCAGCACATTCGCCACACCAACGACCACCTGTAGGAGTACCAGCCGCGGCAACACTCTGCCAATGAGACGCACGAGCGGGTCCTCGGCACGCGCCGCCTGGAAGCCCGCCACGACCACGACCACGGTCAGCGCATAGGCGAGGAAGCGATGCGAAACCTGCAGCGCAACCAACCCCACGAACGGCGGGAACCATTCCCCGTTGCAACGCGGCCAGTCGGGGCAGGCCAGACTCGCGTGATTCGTGCTCACCATGCCGCCGAGCACGGACTGGGCATACACCAATCCCGTGGTGAAGCCGAGCATGGGCAACAGCCCGGTCGGACGGACGGGAGCCGCATCCCCGGCTTGGCTGCGGCCGAGCCGGTGCGTGGAGACCGCCAAGGTGACCAAGGTGCAGAACAACAACAACCCCATCGCGAGATGGCCGGCGACGATCGAGGGGTCGAGCAGTTTCCACACCGTGAGCGCGCCGAGCAATGCCTGGGAGAAATACAGCACCACGGACAGCGCGGCCATCCCCCCGAGGCGGCGGCGCGTGTCGGGGTGCGCGAGCACCCAACCGGCGGTGGCGAACAGCAGTAGCCCCACGCACAGCGCGATCAGCCGGTGGAACCACTCGATGAAGATATTGAACTGCATCGGAGGAATGAGTTGGCCGTGGCACAGCGGCCAATCCGGGCACGCCAGCCCCGAGCCTGTGGTGCGCACGACGGAGCCGATGATGATCAGCGCGAACATGAGCACGGAGGTGGCAGTGGCGAGCCGCGCTGCGACGGCGAACGACTGCTGGGACGACATGGAAGCTACCTCGATCGGCCTTGGCTTCGGAGCGTCTCGCATGAGGGGTGGACCAGCGCGAGAAACTAGCATAAAGCTCTTGGGGTGCGCAGCCCGTCGCCGTGATGGTGGCGCCGCGGCAGTGCACCGCGCCATTCCCTCCCGACACCACCCTTAGGATGAGGCACTCATGAGCGAGGCTCTGTACATCTCACGGATCACCGTCGAGCAACTGGGCAGCTTGCACCGGCGAGCCCAGCTTCCGCTCGGCGTGACGGCGGACTTCGGGGTGCATGGTCCGATCGTCCCGTTGTTCAAGCTCCAGCCGGAACATGAACTGCCGCTTCCGGTCGACTTCATCGTCGCCGCCGCCGCGGGTTGAATGCTGGGCACCCTCAACGGCGCGCTGGAAGTGCGTCAGGTGAAGCTCGCAGGAGATGCGATCGGCTGCTCGGCAGAGGGCGTGAACACTGTGCGCGCAGGCTTGCCCGTGCTGACCGAGCTCCGGCTGCACTACCGCCTGCGGATTCCGGCCGGGACGCGCGAGACGGTCGAGCGCGCGCTGGCGAAACACCAGGAGAAGTGCCCCACGGCCGCCACGCTCAAGGGTGCGGTCGAGGTGAGTTGGACCGCCGAGATCGAGGAGTCGACCTCGTGACCGCACTCAGGGCTAGGGGCCGGGCCGCATGTCGTTCACCGCGGCGGGCGGGACCGTGTCGGTGTTCGGCGTCAGCAGGAACAGCGCATCGCTCGTGTTGACCGTCGCGCTCGTGATGGTGGCGCCATCATTGATGCCCGCGGCAACCAGCCCGAGGATGCGCTGGAAGGTCCCGCCGAGCGGCACCAGCAACGATTGGCTGGAGGGGTTCACCAACACGATGCCGTTCTGGAAATCGCGCCGATACATGTTCGTGGCGCCCTGTTGGAAGTGGACATCGTCGAACCAGACATCGCCGACCTGCTCTCCCAGGTAGAACGCGAGCTTGCTGGAGACACTGGCGCTGGGCTGCAGCACGACCTGGTACTGCCGCCACTGGGTGTCCACGGTCATGCTGCGCGTGGCGACGCTTCCCCCGCTGGGATTGCTCACCACCACGAGGAGGGTCCGCGGTGACGAAGCCTTGGCCCAGAATGTGGCCGAGTACTGCAGCCAGGGATAAACCGCGAGCGAGTTCACCGTGGTGAGATTCACATGCCAGCCCACTGTGCTGGAGGCGGTCACCGTGACCTTCGCCGAGGATGCGCCGACCGCGGCGGTGCTGTTGTCGCGGATCAGCGTCGCGGCAGCCGGCGCGAAGGTGCCGAACGACCACCCCGTCGCCACGCTCGTCTCGAACCCGGGATTGCTCACGGCATCCGGATTCGTGCCCGCCCAGATCATCTGGTAGGCGGGACCCAGCGGCTGACCCAGCCAGCCGGTGTGCGAACGGTCCGTGGAGGAGCGCCCATTGCTCAGATCGACGGCGTACTCGTCGTACCAATACGAATGGTACGGGGCGGTGGTGGCCACACGGTCCGACGGGCCGAAGACACCGTAGCCCTCGCCCAGGGCCGCGCTCGCAAGCCCGAACCGCACCTTGCGGGTGTTCTCGGCCGAGTACTGATTCCCGTCCAGCCCCTGCATGGCGCTGAAGAGATAGTTGTGGGCGGGTTGGGCGAAGTCGCGCTCATCGGCGAAGTAGCCCTGCGGATCGGTGAGCATGTTCTCATACCAGGTGCCGCCGCCCTGGAGCGGGAAGTTCTCGCGCATCCAGCCGTTGAATGTCCCCGTGTGTGCGCTACCCGCGCAGTTGCCCACGAGGATGGGCCCGCCGCCCGAAAGGCGGCGCATGCGGTTCGCCAGGGTGTCCGTGGCCGCCTGCCAGGCCGCGTCGAACGAGGCGAGCGATGCATAGCCGGCGCGGGCGTAGTCGATCCGCTGGCTGGCGTCCTGCGACCAGGTGATGGAGTGACAGAACACATCGAAGAACACGCCGTCCCACAGACCGCTCTGCACCGCGACTTCGTGGATCAGGTCGGCCAGGCCTTCGG
>JANLOU010000092.1:0-20541 GCA_031366735.1 Candidatus Eiseniibacteriota bacterium | reverse complement strand
CGGTGACTTCGTGCTCCACCAACTCGGGCAGGGCACCGATCCGCGCGGCCACCACCGGCCGGCCCGCGAGCAGCGCTTCGGCGACCGAGTAACCGAAGTGTTCCACGAACAGGCTCGGCGCAAGGAACACCGAGGCGCGCGCCCGCAACACCGCGAGCGCTCCGTCCTCGAGATGGCCCAGCAGGCGCAGGGACTCGGGCGCTTCGGCCCGCAGCCAGTCCGCAAGCGGCCCCTCGCCCGCCACCCACAGCGGCACCGGGGCGATGGCCCGCGCGATCTCGGGCAGCAGCTTGACGCCCTTCTCGGCCGACAGCCGTCCCGCGAACAGTGCGAACCGATCCGGAGACTCGATACTCGCGCCGCTTGGCGCCATGGGCTCGACGCCGTGCGACACCACTTGCACGCGCTCGGCCGGCACGCCCCACTCGATCGCCTTGTCGCGCACGAAGCGGCTGGGGGCGATCCAGCGGCGCACGCTGCGATACGCGTGCAGGTGGTCATGCAGGTACGCCTCGAACGCTCCGAACGCACTCTTGAGATGGGACTCCTGCACGCAGCCGGTGGTTGCCGCATGCCAGTGGCGGCCGCCCTTGCAGCGCTCACAGATTTTCCCGTGCGCCATCAGGATGCGGTTCGTGCACCACGGCTTGAAGTCGTGCAGCGTCATCACCACCGGCACGCCTGCGCGTTCGAGCGGGGCGAGGAAGCTGGGCGAGAGGTAACGGCTGGGGGCGTGCACATGCGCCACATCGGGTCTGCCGTGTGCGATCAGGCGCTCCATGGCGTGCTCGGCGGGCGCGGACCAGAGCGCCCGAGGCAGCGAACCCAACTGCGCCAGCAACGGCGCACCCTCACTGAAGTCAGCGCTCGGGGCGAAGAACGCCGAGGTGGGGCTGGGAAGATTGCGGGAGTTCTGTGTGGCGAAGTGCACCACTTCGTGCCCGGCGGCGGTGAGCCAGCGCGACTCGTCGAAGTAGGTGCGTTCGACGCCGCCCTTGTGCCAGTGGAACGCGTTGACGAGCAGGACGCGCACGGATGGCTCGCTCGGCTATTCGGCGACGCCGGAGTGTTCGAGCGGGAACTCCACGAGCGCAGTGCCAATGCCCGGCAGCACTTCGTGTTCGATCACCACGCCCGGCGTGTCCATGAGTAGGAAGCCGCGCAGCACATCAAGGTGCCGCAGGCCGGCATCGGGCCGCGCGCGTTCGAGCAACTTGGGCGGGATCGCGTCCAACTCAGCGAACCGGCCGTTCGCGAGTGCGCTCAACACGCGTTCATCCAACTCGACCGCTTCGGGCACCTCGCGGCGCAGATTGAAATCATGCGCGCTGAATGACAGCGCTCCCCCCACGATGAACGCCACGCGCTCGGGCCATGCATGCAGCGTGTGGCGCAGCGCAGCGCCCCATTCGCGCAGCGTCTCACGCGACGCCTCGGCCATCGAGACCGGCACCACGGGGATGCGCCGGGTGCGGTCGAGGAAATGCAACGGGATGCTGACGCCGGTATCCATCCCGCGCTTGCCATGCGAAGCGCGCAGGCCGCGCGCAACGGCGCCATCGACGATGGCGCGAGCGAGCGTGGGATGCCCGGGGCAATCGTGCCGCGGCTCCACTCCCCAACCCGGCAGGTCGATGACCGAGCGATGCTTGCGGCTCTCATCCGCCTGGAATGCGCCCGGGCTGATCCAGCGCGAGGACAGGGCGACGAAAGCCGTGGGCGCCTCGACCGCCAAGCGTTCGCTGGCCTGGGTGAGCGCCTCGATCATCTCGGTGAAGTCGCCGCGCTGCTCATCGATGAGCATGGTCGGCACGCTGGGCGTGAGCAGGACACTGGAAGTGAGCATGGGCCAAGGACACTAACGGACGCCACACCGGGCGGCAATGCAACGGGGTCGGCGCGGATTACTCCATCACCACTGCTCGCGCCGTCGCCCGGTCACTCCCCTGGCTCAGCCGGAGCCAGCGGATCCCCGCCTCGCTCCGCCTCCCGCGGCCCAACCACCACCGCTTCGCGGCCCGGTCCGCTCGTGCGCAGCGAGCACACCACGCGCAGGTCGCGGCCGAGCGCCGGGTTCGGCTTCACGCCATCTCGAAGCTCGCTCAATGGGAATCAGTGGTGCGTGATCTTGTACTCCGCTGCTGCGCGTTCCGCCGCGCGCTCGTTGCCCGGCGCGACGGCCACGCCCTTGTGCGCGGCGGCATTCAGCAGCTCGCCCGGCAGTGGGAACATGATGCGTTCCTCGACCAAGCGGAACTCCTCGACGCGGAAGTCGCCCAACTCGCACACCCGCTGCACGCAGGCCTGCACGATCGCCTCGGGTGTCGATGCCCCGGCCGTCAAGCCGACATCGCCCACCAACCATTGCGGCAGGATGTCCTCGGCGGATTCGATCAGGTAGGCCTTCGATCCCAATGCCGCCGCCACCTCGACCAGGCGATTGGCATTACTGCTGGCGGGCGCTCCGACCACAAGCACGGTCGGGCACTTGGGCGCCATCACCTTCACCGCGTTCTGCCGATTCTGCGTGGCATAGCAGATGTCGTCCTTGGTCGGCTCTTTCACCGCCGGATACTTGCGCTTGAGCGCCCCCACCATCGCGGCGCAGTCATCCAGCGACAGTGTGGTCTGCGTGATGTACGCCACCTTCTCGGGATTCGGCAGCTGCAGCGCTTCGACTTCGGCGACGGTCTCGCACACGACGATCGCATCGGGCGCTTCGCCAAAGGTCCCGATCACCTCGACATGGTGTCGGTGGCCGATCATCACGATCGAGTAACCGTCCTTGGCATAGCGCAGCGCTTCGAGGTGGACCTTGGTCACCAACGGACAAGTGGCATCCAACGCGTGCAGGCCGCGCGCCTTGGCCTCGGCCCGCACCGCCGGCGACACCCCATGCGCCGAGAAGATCACCACGGCCCCCGGCGGGACATCGGCCAGATCGTCGGTGAACACCGCGCCCTTGCGACGCAGGTCCTCGACGACATGGCGATTGTGCACGATCTCGTGGCGCACATAGATCGGAGCGCCATAAATCTGGAGTGCCATGTCCACGATGTCGATGGCACGGTCCACGCCGGCACAGAAACCCCGGGGGGCGGCGAGGAAGAGGGTGCGCTGGGGCATTCGAACGGTCCTTCCGGCAGAGAGATGCGGCATCGCGAGCCCCATGACTGTAACGGAGCGGCTCCAGAGTGGCCAGAACGACCGGTATAGCTGCGGCAAACCAGGGGGCGGGAGTTCCAAGTGCAATCGGCTATGGCCTTTCCCTGCCGGGCTCCGGTACCATCCTCCCTGCCTGTGCGGTTCCGCCGCCCGGTTCCCGGCGGTCGCCGACCGCAGCCGCACGCCACGACAACCTGGACACGCCCCATCCCCCATGCGCGCACCCATCGCGGCCCTCGCCGCCATCCTGATATTGGGCACGACCCACCCCGCCTTCGCGGGCTGGAACTCGTCGCCCATCGGTACTCCGATCTGCACTGCGTTCGGCGACCAGCATCTCCCGGTCTCCGTCGCCGACGGCGCCGGGGGTGTGTTCGTCGCCTGGGTCGATCTGCGCTCGAACGGGTTCGACCTCTACGCGCAACGCGTCGATGCCTCGGGCGCCGCACTCTGGAGCGCCAATGGCGTTGCGGTCTGCACCGCGACCGGAGTCCAGGACCTCCCCGCACTGGTCGCCGACGGCACCGGCGGAGTGATCATCGTCTGGGAGGACCTGCGCGGCGCCGACTTCGACATCTACGCCCAGCGCTTCGCGGCCGACGGTGCTCGGCAATGGACGGCGGGCGGGCTCAAGCTCTGCGGCGCGGGTGGCGAACAGTCCTCCCCCTCGATCGTGGCCGACGGCAGCGGGGGCGCCATCGTGGCGTGGACCGACTTCCGCGGCGGCGCGACGGCGGATGTCTATGCCCAGCGCGTGAGCTCAGCGGGGGTCGCACAGTGGGCCACGAACGGCGTTGCGGTGTGCACCGCGGCCTTCGATCAGGAAGCCACTTCACTCGTGACCGACGGGGCGAACGGCGCGATCGCGGTGTGGAGCGACCTGCGCTCCGGCACCCAGCACGATGTGTATGCGCGGCGCATCTCCGCAACGGGAACGCCGCAGTGGGCCAGCAACGGTGTGGCGCTCTGCACCGCGTCCAACGAACAACTCTCGCCCGTCGCCTGCAGTGATGGCGCGGGCGGGGCCATCGCCACATGGTTCGACCACCGCGGTTCGTCCTTCGATATCCACGCTCAGCGCGTGACCAACGCGGGGGCGGTGTCTTGGGCGGCAAATGGCGTGCCCGTGTGCGCGGTGGGCAACGACCAGCAGAACCCGGCCATCCTCGCGGATGGCACCGGCGGCGCATTCGTGGCATGGGAGGATGCGCGCACGCTCGGCATCAACGACCTCTACGCGCAGCGCCTCGATGCTTCGGGCAACGCATTGTGGTTGGCGGATGGGGTGGCCGTGTGTGCCGCAAGCGGCAGCCAACAAGGCGTCGCGTTGGTCTCGGATGCACGCGGTGGCGTGATCGCTGGCTGGATGGACGCGCGGGGAGCGGGCTTCGATGTGTTCGCCCAGCGCTTGAACGGAACCGGCGCGACGCAGTGGGTCAACAACGGGCTGGCGCTGTGCAATGTGGCCGGCGCGCAGGTGTATCCGACCTTCGCCGCGGATGGCGATGGAGGGATGATCGCAGTGTGGGAGGACGGCCGCAATGGTCCGCGCGACTTGTACGCGCAGCGCATCGAACGCAACGCGGTGCTCGGCGGCCCCGAGCCTGCGATCGCGGCCCTCGCCGATGTTCCCGACGACCAGGGCGGGCAAGTGGTCGTACGCTGGAAGCAGAGCTTGTATGAGAACCCGGTCTATGGCGTGAGCATCACGGGGTACCGCCTTTATCGCCTCGACGGCATCACGCGGACGCTCCTGTACGAGGGTCCGGCCGAGGGTGCGTTGGAGTACGAGGTGAACGCCACGACGCTGCAGGATTCCACCCCTGCGGCCGCCAATCGCACGCGCTTTCGCGTTGCGGCGATCGCTGGCGCCACCGAGTACCTGGGCGCACCCGACAGCGTGGCCTCGGTGGATCAGATCGCACCCCCGACGCCGACCGGGCTGACGGGGATGTACGCCGGAGGCAAGTCCCGGCTGAACTGGAGTCGTTCCCCGGCGACGGACTTCCTGGAGTTCCGCCTCTACCGCGGCGACAATCCGACCTTCCCGATCAGCGCCGGCTCGTTCGCCGCGAGCACGCCCGACACGCAGTTCGTGGAGAGCGCCCCGATCGGCGTGTACTACAAATTGGTCGCGGTGGACCGCCACGGCAACCCGAGCGCCAGCATCTGGGTGCGGACCGAGGCCACCTTGGACGCGCCCGGATCCGCGCCGCGTGCGTTCGCATTCGCGCGCCCGGAACCGAATCCATCGCGCGGGCTGGCCGTGTTGCGTTTCTCCTTGCCCGCAGCGTCGCATGTCGCGCTCGAACTATTCGACGAGCAGGGGCGTCGTGTCCGCGCACTGCTCGCCGGCGAGCTTCCTGCGGGAGAGCACTCGCGCGTCTGGGATGGGCGGGATGATGCAGGGTCCGCGACGGCGCCGGGAATCTACTTCGCGCGTCTCTCGGCCCACGGCGAAACCAAGGTGCAGCGCCTGACGCGCGTGAACTGATCCCGCTGGCGGCGGGTTGGCCTCAACGCCCTTGCCAGTGGGGCGGCCGCTTCTCCAGGAACGCACGAACGCCCTCGTCCGCGTCCGCAAGACGCATGAGGTCGCCCAGGTAACGGCGCTCGATCCGCGCGAGCACATCCGGCCCGCCCGCTGCGCCCTCGCGCAGCGCACGCTTGGCTTCGCGCACGACCGCGGTGCTGTGCATGAGGATCGGCGCGAGCAGTTCCGCCGTCGCCGCGGCCAGCGTGCCGGGCGCGCAGACGCGCTGCACCAGTCCCCATTCGAGCGCGCGAGCTACCGGGATCTCCTCCCCGCCCAGCACGAGTTCCGTTGCGCGGGCCCAGCCGATGCGCGTCGGCAGTAGCGCCGCGGCGATGGGCGGGAAGGCACCCAGGCGGATCTCGGGCAGACCCAGTCGCGCATCGGCTTCGACCACGATCAGATCGCATGCGAGCGCCAACTCGAAGCCCCCGCCCAGTGCGAATCCATGCACCGCCGCCACTGTCGGCATGGGCGCTGCGAGCACCGCTCGCACGGCGCCGTGGAATGCGGCGAGCATGCCCTCGACCTTGTCGGGCGTGTGATCCGCCACTTCGACGCCGGCCGAGAAACCGCGCGCATCCCCGCCTTCGATCACGAGCGCGGCCACCGTGGGATCGAGGCAGGCATCGCGGAGCGCATCGGCAAGCGCGCCATTCAAGCCCCGATCGAGCACATTCAGCGGCGGGCGATGCAGTGTCAGTCGCATGACCGCGCCTTCGCGCAGCAGCCGCACATGCCCCGGGTCGCTCATCGAGCCCCCGCAGGCCCGCCCACGCGAGTCGTATCGCGAGGCGCCTCGTGCAACAAACTGTCCGCCGCGTAGACGGCCCGCAAGGAGTCCGGGGCGCTGCTGCGAAGTTGGCGCAGCAGCGCCCCGACGCGGGCCCGTTGCTCGGGCAGGCGCAGCAGCGACTCGGCTTTGCGCAGTTCGGTCAGCGCCTCGGGCACCTGGCCTGCGGCGTGGTAGGCCATGCCCAACTGCAGGCGGGCCTCGCCCGAGCGTGGATCAAGGCGCACTCCGTCGCGCGCCAACTCGAGCGCGATATCGCCACGGCCCTGCGCGTCGAACCACTGGATCGCTTCCAGACGAGTGCCGGTATCCCTTGGCGCCACGGCCAGCCAGCGTCGATAAACTGCACCGACCTCGGCGGGTCGTTTCAAAGCGAGCAGCGCTCGGATCTGGCCGCGGTAGGCGAACGCCAGCAGCGAATCCCGCCGCTCGGCTGTGCGATAGGCGGCCAACGCTGCGACGGGCCGGTTGGCGAGCGATTCGAGATTGCCGAGGTTCACATAGACCGCGCCGTCGCGTGGCGCGAGGCGCGCGGCCTTGGCGTATGCCGCGCGCGATTCCTGGTCCCGACGCATCGAGGCGAGCACCACACCCAGATCGCGCCAGGCGTCCGCGTCGCGCGGATCCAGGGCGACCGCGCGGCGCAGGGCCCGCTCCGAGTCGTGCACGCGTCCGGTGACGCTGTACGCGAAGCCCAGCGCCTGCCACGCCCGCTGATCCTTGGCGTCACGCCGCGTGAGCATTTCCAACTGCGTGATCGCACGGGCCGAGTCGCCAGCCTGCGCGAGCGCCAGCCCCATCTCGCGCGCCGCATCGCGGTGCGACGGATCGCGCTGCACCTCGGCCGCGAACGCCGCGGCCGCCGGCACCCACTGGCGACGCGAGGCATAGAGCAGACCGATGCGGTAGTTGGCGTCGGCCAGTCGTGGGTCGAGCTTGGCGGCGTTGCGGTAGGCGAGGATGGCCGAGGCCAGATTGCCACTCGTCTCGAGTCCCCGTGCGAACTGGAACTGTTCCTGCGCGCGCTGCGCGCGCGTGCGTTGGGTCGAATCCGCCGGATTGCCCCGCCCCGGCTGCAGCAGTGGCCCGACCGGCGAGTCGGCGCTGACGCTGTCACCAGTCGCCGGCACCAGCAGCGACGGAACATCTGCCCGCAGGCTCGAAACGAGCGCGAGGACAGCGGCGGCAACGACCGCGAACCATGGGGCGTGACGATCGGATCTCGACATGCGGGACGCGAGTCTAGCATGCCGCCGGGGCAAGACGGCGCGGGCGCGCCATGAACTGACGAAACCGGGACTCCGCTCCGTGCTACGGTCCCACTCCATATGGATCGCCCCCTCACGCGTCACCTGCTCTCCTTCGCGGTTGCGATCATGGGGCTGGTGGATCTGGTCTCGGCGCTACTCTCGCGCCCCCCCGAGCGGCTGCTCGCCCTCAAGCATCTGGTTCCCACCGCGGTGCTCGACACCAGCCGAACCTTCACGCTGCTGGCGGGCGTCCTGTTGCTGCTCGCCGCGAATGGCCTGCGACTGGGCAAGCGACGCGCGTTCGTGGGCGCCTTGTTCCTGTGCGCGGTCTCGGTGCCGGTCAATCTACTCAAGGCGTTCGACTTCGAGGAGGCCAGCGTCGCGACGGCCTTGATGTTCCTGCTCGGGGTGAGTGGCGAAGCGTTCGCCGTGAAGAGCCGGGCCCTGTCGTGGCGCGCGGTCCGCCCCGGCGTCGTCGCGGTCATCGTGGGGGTATTGGCTTACGCCGTCGTCGGTTCGTGGATCGTGGAGCGACTCTATGCTCCCGCCGACGCATCCCTCGCACGAGCCGTGTCCGAGGCCCTGTACCAGTTGTTGGGGCTGGGCCAACCCGTGCTCGAGGTTTCACGCGCGCATCATGTGGTGCGCTGGTTCCTTGGCTCCATCAGTGTCATCGGCGTGACGCTGCTGGGAGGCTTGGCACTCGCCCTGCTGCGGCCCGCCACGCATTCGCGTCGCCATCGTGCCGAGTTGGACCGCGTGCGCGAACTCCTGCGCGATCATGGCGACAGCACCGTTGCCGCGTATGCGCTGGCGGCGGATGTCGATCACTTCTTCAGCGGCAATCGCCGCGCGGTGATCGCCTATCGCTACGAGAGCGATGCGCTGTTGGTGATCGGGGACCCGATCGGCCCCCGTGAGGAGATCCCCTCGCTGCTAGCGGACTTCGAGATCTTCTGCCGTGAACACGACTGGCGATTCGGCTTCTATCAGGCGCGTCCCGAGTATCTGCCGTGGTACGAAGCGCGTGGCTGGCGCTCGGTGCATATCGGCGAGGACCCAGTCCTGTTCGTGGACCGCTTCACGCTCGAAGGCTCGGCCATGGGCGATGTGCGCCGCTCGGTCCGCAAGCTCACCGAGCAAGGTCTCGAGGTGCGGCTCTACCGCCCCGAGGAGAATCCCTTCAGCCACGCAGCCGACCGCGAGAGCCTGCTCGATGCCCTGCGGCGCATCTCGAACGAATGGCTCAGCGACAAACCCGGCAGCGAAATGGGATTCTGCATGGGGCGCTTCGATGCCGCGGCGCTGGACAGCGTGTTGTTGGCAATTGCCATCGACCCCGCCCGCGGTGCGGTCGAAGGGTTCTGCACCTGGACACCGATTCCTGCGCGACGGGGCTGGGCGCTGGACCTGATGCGCCGCCGCCGCGCCGCGCCCAGTGGCGTGATGGAGTTGATCATTGCCCGTACCGTGGAGCATGCGCGCGCGCACGGCGATGCGATCCTCTCGCTGTCACTCTCGGCGCTGGTGCGGGTGGACTCCCCGAGTGCTCCCGCGTCCACGCCCCCGTCGAACGAGGAATCCGCACGCGCCTTCCTCATCGAACGGCTGTCGCGTTTCTATGATTTCCAAGGGCTGTTCCATTGGAAGCGCAAGTTCGCGCCTGTGTTCGAGCACCGCTATCTGGTCTACCCCAGCGCGCTCGCACTGCCGGCGCTGGCGCTGGCGCTGGCCCGTGCCCAGCGGCCCGAAGGCCTGCTCTCGTACTTGCTGCCCAAGCCCCGAGCGCTGCCCGTGGCAGGGGATCACGCCGGATGAGTGCGCAGATCCCCAGCGCGGACGCACTACGGATCGAACGCGTGGAAGCCGCGGCCTGGCTCGACCTGCATGCGGCGGCCCCCGCCGCGGTGGTCGAGTCGTTGGGACTGCGGGCCCGCGCGCTGGGTTCCGTGGCACTGATCGCGGCGGACCGCTCGGACTCGCTCCTGCACAATCGCGCGATCGGCGTGGGGTTGTTGGAGCCCGCAAGCGATGCGCTGTTGGACGAGGTCGCGCAGCACTACGCGCGAAGCACCTCGGGCTACGCCATCAACCTGTGCCCGCTGGCCGAGCCGCCCGACACGCCTGCCCGGCTGATGCAGCGTGGCTTGCGGACTTTCTTCCACCATGTGAAGTGGGTGCGGGGCGCGACGGCTCCGGGCGCGGTGACCACGGACCTGCGCATCGCCACGGTCCACTCGGACGATGCCATGCGCTTCGCCCAGACCATCCACTCGCAGGACACGCCTGCACGCGAGGCGCAGTTGGCATGGACCGCCGCGTCGGTGGGTCGGCCCGGATGGACCCATCTGCTCGCGTGGGAGGGCGCCCAACCCGTCGCCGGCGCTGCGGTCTTCGTGGATGGCCAGACCGCTTGGCTCGGCCATGCGCATACGCGCGAGTCCTATCGGCGGCGAGGGGCGCAACAGGCGCTGCTCTCCGAACGCATCCGCGTGGCGATCGCCGCGGGTGCAACGCTGCTCACCACCGAGACGGCGCCCGACTGGCCGGATCTGCCGCGCGAGTCGCTTCGCAATGTCGCACGCGCCGGATTCCGCGTGGCCTATGAGCGCCCCAGTTGGATCCGGACCGGCTGAGGGGCCCCGTCCCGGAATCACGCACCCCGCGATGGCGAATGCCACCGCGGGGTCGTGCGGAGAGTTCCTCCGGCGCGGATCACTTGCCGGTGAAGTTGCCCTTGCGCTTCTCGATGTAGGCCGCGAGCCCTTCCTTGGCGTCATCGCCCTGGAACAACAACTGCTGCAGTTCGCGTTCCACTGCGAGGGCGGACTCGAACGGCAGATCCGCGCCCGACTGGACGGCGCGCTTGATGCGCCCGACCGCCTTGGAGGCACGATTCGGCGGGCAGAACTGCTCGGCATAGGTCTGGATACGGTCGAAGAACTCCTGCGCAGTCGCGGTCTCCCAGACATCGTTGATGATGCCCAGCGTATGCGCCTTCTCGAAGCCGAACACCTCGGCGGTGACCATGAGTTCGATCGCCTGGGACTTGTTGACCAGCCGGGCCAACCGCTGCGTGCCGCCCGTGCCCGGAAGCACGCCAAGGTTCACCTCGGGCAGCCCGACCTTGCCCGAACCCTTGCGAGCGATCCGGATGTCCGCGGCCATCGCGATCTCGAGCCCGCCGCCGACGGTATGGCCATTGAGCGCCGCGATGACGATCTTGGGCGTATGCTCCAGCCGGTTGAGGGTCTCGTTCGCATGCAGGCAGAAGTAGTACTTGAAGGTGGGGTCGGCTTTCTTGAGCATGTTGATATCCGCACCCGCACAGAAGAACTTCTCGCCGGCGCCTCGGATCACGATCGCCTGGGTGTTCTCGTCGAAGCGCGCCTTGAGGATCGCGGCGTCAAGTTCCTTCATCATCTCGTGCGTGTAGCAGTTGCCCGGATCGAAGTTCAGCTCCAGCGTCATGACGCCGTTCTTGAACGAGGTATTCACCAGATTCGCCTGGGTCGCTTCCATGGTCGGGATCTCCGTGTGTGGAGGAGTGATGCATGCAGCGGTCGGCCCTGGAAGGAACGACACCGCGCGGGAGGACGAGTCTGAGGCGGCGAGTATAGGAGGCCCCTCAAGACAGGGTCAAAGCCCGCGCCGGTGCGCGTGGCGCACGGCGGGTGGACGGCCCCGACTGCTCGGCAGCGGCTTGGGTGCACTGCTCTGGCTCGCGCTGGCCGTCGCACCAGCGCAGGCCGCGCGGATCCTGCACGCCACGGTGCCCACGCTCCTCTCTGGCGCAGGCGAGCGCGACTGCCGCGTCTACCTGCCCCCGTCGTATGCGACCCAAGCAGCCCGTGAGCGGCGTTACCCCGTGGTGGTCTTCCTGCACGGCTGGCCTGGCGCCGAGGGAAACTGGCCCGGGCAGGGAAACGCCGGCGAGACACTGGATCGCTTGATCAACGCGGGCCGTATCCCCGAACTGATCGGGTTGTTCCCCGACGGCACTGGCGTGGGGCGGCTGGGTCGCAGCATGTGGATGGACAGCGAGGACGGCCGCTCCAAGCTGGAGACATTCCTCGCCACGGATCTCGTGTCGTGGGTCGACCGCACCTATCGCACCCAACGCGGGCCCGCTGCCCGCGCGGTGATCGGACTTTCGGACGGAGCCACGGGCGGTATGAACCTGATCATGCGGCACCCCGATGTCTACGGCGCGGTCGGTGCGCACAGCGGGGTCTACCGCCTGACGAGCGACTGGAGCAGCCAGCCCCTGTTCGGGCCTGAGCCACGGGCGAGTCTGCTGCGCGCCGCCAACAGCCCGCTGGCGCGCGTCGTGCTCGATGCCGCCGCCCTGCGCCGTGCGATCGTGTACTTCGACTGCGGCGACCGGGATGAGTCACTTGCGGACAACCGCGCCTTGCACGGCGCGCTGGACTCGCTGCGGATCCCGCACGAGTTCCATATCTACCCGGGAAGCCATGACTGGGGATACTGGCGCACGCATCTCGAGCAGTCATTGATCGCGGTCACCGCCCACATGCGGTCCGCGGGAGCCTCCATCGATACTTTGTCGCAGCGGTAACGGCCACCGGAACTTTGCGCTGGACAAGACGACCTGTTAAATCGTATATTGACGATGAACGATGAAAGGAGGCTCCATGAGCCCGCTCCGAACCGAGACCGGTATCACCGCACAGGACGAACAACTCGCGTTGTTCACCAAAGCGTTGGGCCATCCTGCACGCATCGCCATCCTGCGCACCCTTGCCCAGCGCGGCGAATGTGTGTGCGGCGAGATCGTGGATGGGCTGCCTCTGGCGCAGGCCACGGTCTCGCAGCACCTCAAGGTGCTCAAGGATGCCGGCCTGATCCAGGGCGAGATCGATGGGCCGCGCGTGTGCTACTGCGTGAACCCCGAGACCGTGAAGCGTTTCCAGAAACTGATCACCACCCTGACCGGCGCGTGCTGCGTCTTGTGAGGCAATCATGAACGAACTCAAGGTCATTGACGCGGCCGGCGATGTCCGGATAGTGGTGCGCGAGAAGTACGGCGCGGTGGCCGAGGGGAAGGCGAACAGCTGCGGCTGCTGCCAGGGACCCACCGATGCAGAGGCAGTGCTCACGCAGTTGGGCTACTCCGCCGAGCAGGCCGCCGCGATCCCCGATGGCGCGAACTTGGGATTGGGCTGTGGCAACCCGATCGCGCACTCTGCGCTCAAGCCGGGTGAGGTGGTTCTCGACCTTGGCTCGGGGGGCGGTATCGACTGCTTCCTCGCTGCGCGCGAGGTGGGCCCGACGGGCCATGTGATCGGGGTGGACATGACGCCGGCCATGCTCGAGCGAGCTCGCGCCACGGCACAGCGCATGGGCACGACCACCGTGGAGTTCCGGCTGGGCGAGATCGAACACCTGCCCCTCGCGGACGCCAGCGTGGATGTGATCATCTCCAACTGTGTCGTGAATCTCTCGCCCCAGAAGTCGCAAGTATTCCGAGAGGCGCTGCGCGTGCTCAAGCCGGGTGGCCGGCTGATGGTGAGCGACCTTGTGCTCACGCGAGCGCTCGCGCCGCAGGTGCTTGCGAATGTGGAGTTGTATGTGGGATGCGTCGCGGGCGCCGCGCAGAAGGACGAGTTCCTCGGGCTCATGCGCGAGGCCGGGTTCGAACAGGTGGAGGTGGTCGAGGAGCGGGGTTACACCGTGGGCATGGAATCACTGGCCGATGGCAGCCCCGAACGCGACGCGTTCAACGCTGTGCTGTCGGTGAAGGTCCGGGCCAGCAAAGCCGCCCACTGATCGAGGTGCCGGGCACCGGTGGAGTGTCGGGGCTCACGGAGCCCTGACACTCGCCCCGCGGCGCTGCCTTTAGACTTGCCCTCACCATGCGCTCTCGCCACCCACTGCTGCTTGTGACCCTGCTGCTCGTGTGCTTCGGCGCAACTTCGGCCGATTCGCCGACCCCGGTCGCCCCGGTGCTGCTTTCGGGAGTCCGCCCGAATGTGTCGTGGCATTGGCTCGAGTCCAAGCTCACCGGCCCGGTTGTCATGCGCGTGCGGGTCGACACCACGGGAATCGTGGACAGCGTGCTCGTGCGCGAAGGGGATCCTCGCTTGCGCTCCGCTGCGGTGGATGCGGCACGATGGCACCTCTATTCGGCGCCGAGCACTCCCACTTGGGTGGTGCTCTCCCTTGCCACCCCCACGGCCGGGGATGCCGAGGCGCTCTCGCCTGATCCCGTCGCGATGGCGCTCGAAGCCGAACGCGCGGGCGACCTCCAGGGCGCAATCGATGCGTGGACCGGCGCGATCGCACGCGTGGGCCGTCACCCCTCGCTCCAGGATGATCACGCAATCCGTGCGCACATCCTGGCGCTGGCGGAGCGCATGCCGCATCCACCCGCTGTTCCCGACATGGCCGCCGGTCCCGTGCGCGGCGCGAAGAACCTGCTCGAGCGCAACATGGCGAGCGCAGTCAGCCGCGATGTCGTCGTGATATTGGACCAATCGCTCGCCATCGCGCCGTGGTACGGGGAAGGCTATCGGTGGCGGGCCGCCGCGCTTGCCGGCTGTGGCCGGCTCGAGGACGCGCGCCGGGCCGTCATGCTGTACCGCCTCGCTGCGCATGATTCGGCGAGCCAGGCAATGTCCCGCCGTGCGCTCCATGCACTCGCGCATGCGGACAGCATTGGCGCGGCGCAGATCCTGAAGTTCTAGCCGCCTGCGCGAGGCGCGCGAGCAGTCTCAGCGCCGGGGTAACTCGGCAACACTGGAGCGGGCCACGACATCGGCACCCCGGTGGGCCTCCACCTGCCACGCGAGGCCCTCTGCGGGATCGAGGCCCTTGGGAAGTCGCGACGCGGCAAGCGTCAGGTGTGTGGCGGAGCGCGCATGATAACGCGCCCGCTCGGTCAGATCGCCGCCGAGCAGGATCACCTCGTAGCCCGTCGCCTCATCGACCGGCTTCCACTCGAGCAGCCAGCCGTCGGCGACCACGGTGGGCTCGGAGGTGGTCACACTGCGCGAATCCGAAGTACCCATGGGGCCGCCACGAGTGAGCGCGCGCTCGGGGAGCGGGCGCTGCAGCAACCACGCTCCCACCATGACGACGGCCAGCATCGAAACGGCGAGCACCAGGCGCGGGCCGGGCGAGAACCAGCGCATCCACCCTGGCGTCGGGTGTTCCCGCGCGATCCCGCGGGTCGGAGCAGGCCGAACCTCTGCACTGAGCTGTTCGATGAAACGATCCAACTCGGCGTCGGCCTCGCCTGCCCTGGCCTCGGGCGGAAGCGGTGGCGGCGTGAGGAACGCTTGCAGCGCGAGTAACTGGGCCTGACAGCGCGGGCACTCGTCGAGATGGACTCGCTGGGGCGAACCCTTCCGCGACTCCGCGGCGCCAGCAAGCTGGTCATCCGGAATGCAGGACTCACTCGTCATCGACGCCCCTCCGCATTCGTTCCCCGTTCCAGCGCCGCCTTGAGCTTGCGGCGAGCCGTCTGCAACAACCCTCGCGCTCCCGAAGCGCTCTCCAGACCCATCAACTCGGTGATGCGCTCGACCGGCAGCTCTTCGTAGGCGCGAAGCCAGAGCGCCAGACGCTCCCGGTCGTCAAGATGGAGACGCATCAGTTGCAGCACTTCCTCCTGCGAGGACTTCCATTGCCATGCTTCGTCCGGCCCGGGTGAGCAGTCCGCCGGTTCGTGGACCTCGTCATCCAAGCGACCGATCCGACGGCGACGCAACTCCGAGAGACAACGGTTGCGAACCACCGCGTAGATCCATGACCCCACCTGTGCGCGCGATTCGAAGGTAGGCAGGGCGCGATAGATCGAGACCAGGCAATCCTGTGCAAGCTCCATGGAACGTTCGCGGTCGCGCACGAGGTGGTAGCACCAGGCGAACACGCGACTACGCCAACGCTTCAGCAGTTCGGAAGCCGCACGACGCCCTGCCGGCCCCTCGGGGTCAGCTTGGAGATCACGGACCAGCTGTTCGTCGCTCCGGATATCTTCCATGGATGGAACGCGCGTTCTCCCGGGTTGTCACAGCCTCACGGCGAGGATCCGCTCGCCGAAGGTATCTTACGCTCGCGCAGCGTCCTAGCGGAGCACGCCCGGAAGGAGCGAGCGCCGGGGGGCGAGCTTGGCCCGGAGCGTGGGGTCGCCCACCACCACGAACGCGGCCCAGAAGGCTGGATGGGCGGTGGCAGGGTCGGCTCGCAGGACGGACCGGGCGGCTCGTGCGGCCGCCGCGACGGTGGCGCCGCGCGCCAGGTCTTCATAGAACTCCTGCGTCCATTTCTGCGTGATCCGGTCGTCGACCGCCCACAGGGTGGCCACCACGCTCGAGGCGCCCGCGGCGAGGAACGCGCTCGAGAGTCCATTCACACTTTCGCTCATCATCGGGGAGCGCACATCGGAGTTGCAGCCGGCGATCACACAGAGTCGCGCAGGCAATCGTTCACGCGCGATCCGGTTCGCGGTGAGCCATGCCCCGTCCTCTTCGGCCCGGCCGAGCAGCATGGCGGAGTCCCACGGGTTCTCGGAATTCGCCTGGGAGTGCGAGGCCACATGCAGGACCTCGCCCTGCCGCATGACCTCGAGGACCTGGTCCAGCGATCGATCCCCGGAGTGGACGCACATGGCGACCCCATCGAACTGCCGACCCAGCCAGCGCGTCTCCCCCGCGACTCCCTCGAGCGCACGACCCTTCTCATCCGTGGTGCGGCCCACCACGGCGAGCCGGGGCATCACCGGCGCAGGACGGCGGCGCTCCTCGAACAGCCATGCTGCCGACGGGACCGTCACGAGCTCGTGTGTCTGCTCGAGCGGCGCGCCCGATGGGCCCGTCAGGACGGCGAATGGGACCGAGCCGAGCGAGGCGCTCGGGGACACCAGCACGCGCGTGCTCGCCTTGAGCTCTGCAGCGGCGGGGCCGAGCAACTGCCGGGAAAGTTCGCGGGCTGCAGCGTCACGCAGGGAGGCACTGCTGCGCGGGTCGCGCTGGATATCGCGGAAGCGACTGCCCAACACCGCGAGCGAATCATTGCCGGGCAACGCATGCACCGCAAGACCGTGCGGCGTGACAACGAAGAGATACCCGTACGCGCGATCGAGCGAGTAATCGAGCAGGACCTCGCCGGCCCGAAGCCCGGAACGCTGGAATGCGGTCAGCGAGAAACCCCATGCATCGCGGGCCCGCTCGATTCCCCGCGCGGCGCTTCCCCGCTCGAGCAGGGTGCGACTCTTGTACCGCTGCGCGGCTTCGAATGCGCGCATCGTTCGGGTGGCGGGCGTACCCGTGCGAACCCCATCAAGCCACACCCGCGAGGTGAGCGCCGCCAGTTGACTGGGGATGCTCTGGGCCTCTCGGTACTCGGGCATGCGCAGGGCTTGTCGCCCCGTCTCCCAGTCGCGCGCGGCAAGAGCGAGGTGGGCCAGCGCTTCAGCAGGCTCACGCTCCAGTAGCGCTTCGGCCAGGAGGAGCTCCAACTCGGCTCGCCGCGCAAGGACCAGCCCTTTCACCGTCGCCGCCTCCGCCGCCACGGGGCGAAGGAGTTGCACCGCAATCGTGCGTTGGCCAAGGAGCAAGTGCGCCTGGGCGAGTTGAGCGACAATCGCCATCCGGTCGTTGAAGGTGAGCCGCGAGGCATAGCGAGCCAGGAGTCGCGATGCGAACTCCACGGTTCGCGCCGGCTCCGCGCGGACCGACAGGAAGCGCAACATTCCGATGCCAGCCGGCACCGCTTGTTCCGCGGAACCGACGGAATCAGCCGTGAGCCAGCACCAAGTGAAGAGTGATTCCGCCTCGGCGTACCGACGCTGGGAGAGCCGCACCTCGCCCAGGATCCGAGCATGCAGGATTCCCTCCGACAAGGTGCCCGACCGCCCCAGCGAGGGTCGGTCCGCCAACAAGGTGGCCGCCGCATCCCCATATCGCCCCAGCTGCAGCTGGGTCAATGCCAGATTCGAAACACTGCTCGATGTGCCCGCGCCCATGCGACGACGCAATTGCACGGACCGTTCGTAGAAACGCGGCGCGAGACTGGGATCCCCCATTCGCTGCTCGCAGGCACCCAGATTGTTCCACGCGTCCGCTTCCGCCAGGCCGTCATTCATGCGTTGCGCAAGCGCGATTGCATTGCGGTTCTCGGAACGAGCATCGTCCAGGCGACCCAGCCCGCTCAGCGCGCGTGCGAGTCCCACGCGCGCGCGCAGTTCATGGCGCGGCACCTTTGCCGCCTGTGCCACGGCGATGGCACGGCGATACTCGATTGCGGAGCGTGCGAATGCTTGATTCTGGAGCGCCGCGTAAGCCAGCCCGATATGCCCCACGGCCTGGGCTTCGCGATCCCCCCGGTGCCGCGCCAGCCCGATGAGTCGACGCGCGGCAGCCTCGCCTACTTTCTGTTCCTGCGCATCGAACGCGGCGTACTGCACCACCATCAGGCCGCGGCACCAGGCGGCGGTGTCCCGCGCGGCCTTGGCCATGACGATCCCGCGTTCCGCTTCGGCCTTTGCGATTCCAGCGTTCCGGGTGAAGAGCCACGAGCCAGCCCGGCGGAGCACCGCCACCATCTCGAGCTCGTGGTCCCCCTGTGCGCGCGCGGCGGTCACCAGCGAATCCAAGTAACGCTCGGCCGCAGGCACCTGCCGCAGCCTCACCAATGAATCCGCGCGGCCGACGACGCCGGCGAGACGAACGGATGCAGGCACGGCTGCCGTGCTCCAGGTCGGCGCGAGCAACTGCGCTGCGACCATCGTGGCGCAGGCCAGCGTCGCCCGCACGGCAGCGCTCATTCGAATCGCCGCGCCGCCGCCGACGGGGGGCGGCTGTCCTCGGCCGCTGGCGGCGCTCCGAAGCGGGCTTGGCGTTTCTGCACGAACGCACTCAGCCCCTCGGCCGCATCCGCGCTCCGCCAGCAGGCGGCCTGCCCAGCGAACTCGGCCTCGAGATTCTGCTCGAGTGTCCGCGCGAACGAAGCCCGCAGCGCGCGCTTGCTGGCGCGCACACTGGCCTGTGGCGCTGCGGCCAACTGCGCGGCATACGCGCGCCATCGTTGCGCGAACTGCTCGCTCGGCCACACTCGCTGCACGAGCCCCAGTCGCAGCGCCTCCGGCGCATCGATCAAGTCGCCGGTCCAGCACAGGTCGAGCGCATTCGCAGTTCCCACCATGCGCGGCAGGTGATACACACCAGCCCAGTCCACATGCAGTCCGATGCGCACGAAGGTCTCGCCGAAACGCGCCTCACTGGAGGCCAGCCGGAGATCGCACGCGAGCGCCAGATTGCACCCGGCGCCAGCGGCCACGCCATTCACCGCCGCGATCACAGGAATCTCGAATGCAGCCAGCCGAGTGACGATTGCTTGCCCGGCCTCGAGCAACGGGTGCAACGCCTCGAATCCCGCGCCGCGCTCCTTGAGTTCGACCATGTGCTGCACATCGCCGCCAGAACAGAAGCCCTTCCCCGCGCCCGTGATCACGAGCACCCGCACATCAGAGCGCGCGCTCACTTGATCGAGCGCCGAGACCAACTGCTCGCGCATGTCCCCCGCAAAAGCATTCAGTTTCTCGGGGCGGCTCAGCGTGACGACAGCCACGCCATCAAGGATCTCGAGCAGGATCGACTGGGGCATGTGGACTCCGAGGAAGGTGCGGGATGCGGCGCCGGGCGGAGTCTACTGGAGGCTTGCTGCGGCGCACAGCCTGACCGCATGCTGGGCCCTCATGCCCAAGAGATCCTCCTCCGACAGCCGGTGGCACCTGGCGCTCGCGGCCGTGTTCGTGCTGACGCTCGCGTGGAGATTGTTCGCGCTCGCACGGCTCGCGGGCTCGCCGCTGATGGGGGAACTCACCGCGGACTCAGAGGTGTACTGGGCATGGGCGGGTGAGATCCGCTCCGGTGGCTGGGTCGGACATCAAGCCTTCTTCCTCGGCCCTCTCTACCCGTACCTCCTCGCCATAGTGCGTGAGCTGTGGGGCGACTCCCTGCGCACGGTGCTCACTCTGCAGTGCGTGCTCGGGGCAGGCTCGGTCACCCTGCTCACCGACACGGCGCGACGCCTCACCTCCTCACCCGTTGCCTGGGTGATTGGTGCCCTGCTCGGTATGCTCACGATGGGGACATTCTTCGACCTTCTGATTCTCATGGAGCCCCTGCTGTTCGCGCTCAGTGCGCTGACGTTGTGGCTGGTCGTGGCCTGGGATTGGACCCGTCGGCCCATCCTGGGTGCGACGCTCGTGGGTCTGTGCGTTGGGCTTTCGGCGCAGGGACGCGCCACACATGTACTCCTGATCGTGCCCTTCGCCGGCTTCCTGTCCGCCACGCTGCATCGTTCGACCGCATTGCGCGCGGCGCTGGCGAGTGGGGCGATGATCATCCTGATTGCGTTGCCTACGGCGATCCGACATCGCGTTCTGGTCGGCGAGTGGATTCCCTATACCTACAGCACTGGGTACAACGCCTATGTCGGGAATGGCCCCGATGCCAATGGGAGCTTCGTGGTCATCCCCGGCTCGGAGGAGTCGGAGGACCCGATTCCCGGTTCGGTCGAAGGAGGCACTGGCAGCGACGGACGCTCCTACCAGCGTCGGCACGAAGGGGTGGACCTTTCGCCCGCGCAGAGCTCGAGCCGCTGGTTGGACAAGACGCTTGCGTATGTCACACGCGAACCCGCCAGGACCGGGCGCCGATTCGTCATCAAGCTCGGGTTGCTCGTGAACCGGCGCGAAGTCCCCCAGATCGAGAACGTCGCGGTGCATGAACGCGTACTCGGCCCGCTCGGGCCACCCGGGCTCGGCTCATTCT
>JANLOU010000058.1:0-2052 GCA_031366735.1 Candidatus Eiseniibacteriota bacterium | reverse complement strand
GGTCATGCGCTCGAGCGTGCAATGGCTGCCCTTCACGCGCACCAGATCCATGGCGGGATCGGCGCATGAAAGGATGGTGCGACCGCTCCCGGCGCCCATGAGATGCACGGCCTTGTCCTTGGGCAGGACCAGCGGAGCGGTCAGCACATACTCGCCTGCGGGGATCACGATCAGGCCGCCGATGTTGGCGGGCAGCGCGTCGACCGCCTGCTGGAGCGAGCCATAGTCACTGGCGTTCAGCCATGGGAGCGGCTGGCTGAGCATCCGATCTGCTTCGATATCAAGCGGCCACGTTTCTCGCGGGAGCAGCGGCTCTGCAATCGCGAGCATCAGCGGTACTGCGCCTTCACCTGGCCCCAGGACTTCTTGATCGAGGGCGAGGGACCGGGGCCGAACTTGCAGATGCGGAGGTTGAACTGATCGACGACATAGAGATTGCCTTGTTGGTCGCACGCGAGGCGACTGACGGCATTGAATTGTCCGTCCCCACTCCCCGGGCCGCCGAAGCGTTCGATGAATGTTCCGGTGCGGGTGAAGATGCTGATGGTGTTGTTGCCGACGTCAGAGATGTACACCAGGCCATCAGGGGAGGCGGCGACTCCGTTCGGGTTCTCCACCTGTCCGAGAAGAGTGCCGGGTGGCGCGATGGTTCGGATGAACTCGCCATCCGATGTGTACATCGCGACGCCGCCCAATGATCCGTTGGCCAGGAACACATAGCCCGAGTCATCGAAGGCAATATGAGTAGCCCTGACGGTTGGCACCCACTCTCGAAGGAATGTCCCGGCAAGCGTGAACACGAGGATTTTTCCCCTGCCGGGGTCGGGGACGAATAATTCGCCGCTCTGGCTTATTGCGGGTTCCCCGGGCAAGTTGAGTTGGCCGATGCCATTTCCGAAGGTGCCCCAAGATGTGATCGGGTCTCCGTTCGGCGCAAAGGTGCGGATCTTCCTGGTTCCGAAATCCACGACCACGGAACCCCCTGATGGCGTGGGGGCGATACCTGAGAGTTGCGAGGGGTCGAGGCTTACATACCAATTCGAGATGCACGCACCCGTCCCCGTGAAGCGATGGGCCCGCTTCACGCGTTCCAGGACCAACACCTCACCGGTAGCGGAGACTGCGACATCAACGGGCCCAATCGCACTGTCCAGTGGACAGGAGGTGTACCATGAGCCCTGATATTGCGGCGCGGCATCGGCGTAGTGGGGAGTTAGTAGCCTGATAATTGCGCAAAGAAATGCGACGACCAAATGTTTTCGCGATGTCGTCATGGCAGGTCGCTCAGCAATGCGAGGGCGACCCATGCGCCCGCGGCGGTCCGAACAAATAATCGACCCGTTGCCGAATCGAGCGTCAGCGTGCCGGAAGGCCATGAGCCCGAGGCCCGCTCGGAATCAGTGGTGATTGCGGAGCGCGTCTGGGAGTCGAACGGTACCTCGCGCCAGCTGCTTGCTGACGATCGCATGAGCATGCGACCGGTCGTTTCATCGACAGTCAGATCCCCGCTGGTCCAAGCGGTCACTGCGTTCCGTGCGGAGGCCGGCATGACTGGCAGACGCATCTGGAACGGCTGGTTGAGGACGGTAACGGCCCTTGAACCTTGCTTTGCGTCAGCCCCGAGCGTCGACTGCACTCGGATTGGCTTAAATCTGGGCGAAAGCTGAGCAGCGTCGAACACCGACCGACCACCCACGACCAGCACCTCGCTCTGGTGGTCGACGATTAAATCGTCTTCCGGCTGGGTGACCTGGTCATTCGGGACCTGAAAGTCCACATTCACGAACACGATGGCCAGGGCCGGATCCGCAGCCCCCGTCCCCGCCGGCACATCCCCGACCCTCGCGACATTCGGCACCGTAACGAGCACCACCGACGCATCGCTCGAGTTCCTCGTGAACCGGCACGAGTCCACGGTGATAGTCCTGCAGCCCGAGCCGATGACGAGGAACCGCTGCGTATTGCTCGAGTGAGGCGCGCTCAGCCCGCCATGGTGCTCGAACCGGCAGGCGGCGAATCGCGTCGAGAGTGTCTTCGCCAGCTCGACGTAGG
>JANLOU010000032.1:0-3673 GCA_031366735.1 Candidatus Eiseniibacteriota bacterium | reverse complement strand
GCCGTACTTCTCGCGCGACAACTTGCTCAAGGACTCCAGCGTGTCGAAGTCCAGCTTGACCTTGGCCACGGTGCCATCCGGTAGGGGGATGCCGCCGTGGCTGGTGCCGGTCTGGATCGAGATCTTGCTCATGCCCGGTTTGCCGGGAGCGCTCTTGGCGAGCGCGGCGTTGAATACCTCGACGAACGCTTCCAGTTCCTCGGCGGTGGAGTTCTTGCCACCCACCTCACCGATCTCGCCGCCCACCGAGACATGCAGCCCTGCGGGCTCGTGCTTGCGGATGAATGCCGCGATCTCGGCGCACAGCGTGCCATTCAGATGTTGCTGCTCGCGGTGGGTCGGCTGGTCGAGGTCGACGAGTGTCGAGGTGTCGACATCGATGTTATAGAAGCCAGCCGCCAGCGCTTCCTGCGCCAGTTCGAGCACGGTGGCCATCTCCGCCTTGGGGTCGGCCCCATACTTCTTGGCGCTGATCTGGAAGTGGTCCCCCTGGATGAAGATCGGCCCGCTCCAGCCCTCACGCAGTGCGGCCGCCATGAGCACGAAGGTGTACTCGGCGGGACGCTGGTCGGTATAGCTGATCTCCGAGCGCGCGATCTCCATGAGCACCGCTCCGGCGTCCAGCTTCCTGCGGGCCCGGAACAACGCCCGCGCGGTGTCGTAGGTGATCGCCCGGATATTGATGGCGGGCACGGTGAAGGTGGCGGGCACCTCGCCGCGGCCACGGGCCAGATAGAGCGCATGGATCGAGGCGGGGTACAGGCCCGCGGAGCGGCACTGGTCCATGACGCCCTGGATAGCTGCGCCCTTCTGGGGGTTCGCGCCGAACACGCCGGTCCATACCAGCCGGTCGAGCGCATCGGGGTTGCCCGTGGCGAGCACTGCCACTGCCTGCCGGACTTCGTCCAGGGATCTCAGCTCGAGGTTGATCATGATCGGGGGGGTCCTATGGCTCGGCGCGACCTGCATCCGTGCGCGCCGAAGCAACGGGTGGGGGGATCGGGTGACGGATATTGTGGATTATAGCGGGACAGCGCGGTACCGACTACCCGGAATGCACTCCCAGCGCCACGATCCCCTCGCGGTTCTCGAGTAGCTCGGGGAACCGCTGGGGGTCGAAGGTCGAGATCCCCGGCGCGCGTTTCCACGACAGCAGTTCGGCCAGATCCTGCGTGCACGCGGTGGCCATACCCATGCCGTGTCCAGTGAACCCCGCGCAGATCGCCAAGTGGTGCGAGGCGTCGAGCCAGCCCACCAATGGGCGGCCATCGCGCGCGAAGCCCATGGTGCCGGCCCAGCGGTACTCGATCTGCGCGCCGCCCGGGACAAGTTCGGCAAGGCCCTGCTCGATCGCGTTCTGGATCGTCGTGGTCGGCGTCGTGTCGTAACCATTCTCGGAATCGAAATCGACATCGCGCCAGCCCCCGATCAACAACCGACGGTCGGGTGTCTGGCGCCAGTACTGATAGCCCCAATGCGCATAAGTGGGGCGTTCGGCGAACATCGTGTCGAGCGGGGCGGTGGCCAGCATCTGCCCGCGCCGTGGCGCGATGATCGCAGCAAGGTTCGGCAGCAACAGCGGCGTGTAGGCGTTGGTGGCGATCACCAGCGTCCGCGCCCGCGCGATGTGTTCGCCGATGCGCACTTCCCACAACCCGCCCTGCCAGCGCGCGCTGGTCACACGCGAATGCGCGTGGATGCGGGCGCCCTTCTTGATGGCTTCGATCGCCAGCCCGTGCAGGAACTTGACCGGGTGGATCTGCCCATCCTCGGGCACTTCGAAGGCGGCATGGAAATGTTCGACCGCGTGCGCGGGAACCGCATCGGCAAGCTCGATCTCGCGCATCGGGAAGCCGTCATGGCGCAACTCGGGCAGCGAGCTGCGCAGGTCCTCGGTCTCCTCGGTGGTGCGGGTCAGGCGCAGGCTGCCCATCTGCTTGTAGTCGCAATCGATCGACAGCGACTGGGCCAGATGCGCCATGCGCTGATGCGAGCGCCGGCCGATCTGCAGCACCGATCGTGCCCCTTCGCGGCCCCACAGCGCGATGCGCTCGGCATAGGGCTCGGCCGGTGCGGCGAGCAGGAAGCCGGCATTGCGGCCACTTGCCTCCCCCGCGATCGGGCCGGCGTTGAGCACGCCCACGAGCGCGCCCTGGTCGGCGAGCGTGTAGGCCAGCGTCACGCCGGTGATGCCACCACCCACCACGAGCACATCCGAGTCGAGGTCGGATTCCAGCGGCGCGAAGTCGTGTTGCGCTCCAGCCCACCAATACGGCGTGTACGGCTTTGGGGATTCGGTCATGCCAGCATCTTGCCGCCGCGCATGGGTGGGGAGCAAGTCGGACATGCCGCTTGGGGCCGGCGGCGTTGACACCTGCAGCGCCAGCGGCTTCAATCCGCGCGAATCCTTCGCACCGCCCACCCTTAGGCACGGTAAGGAATCGTCTTGGACGCCCCTGAAACCGTCATCTGCCGACTCACCGTGAATGGCGACCGCCTGGAGTGCGCCGTCACGCCCGGTACGACGCTGCTGGAAGCGTTGCGCTACGGGCTGGGACTGACCGGCTCCAAGCAAGGTTGCGACAAGGGCGATTGCGGTGCGTGCACGGTGTTGGTGGAGGGGCAGCCCGTGCTGGCATGCATCTCGTTGGTGCTGGCGCACGAGGGTCGCGACATCCGCACGGTCGAGGGGCTGGCCACGCGCGGGATTCCGCACGCGCTGCAGGACGCGTTCGATCGCACCGGCGGAGCGCAGTGCGGCTTCTGCACGCCGGGCGTGCTCATGAGCGCGTACGCGCTGTTGGAGCGCAACCCAGCGCCCACGCGCCACGAGATCGCCGAAGCCCTGTCGGGCAATCTCTGCCGTTGCACCGGCTATACCAAGATCTTCGAGGCGGTCGAACTGGCCGCGCGTGAGTTGCGGGAGCGCGCATGAGCGAACCCACCGGCAAACCGCCGCGCGAGGCGCGGGACGCCATGGCGATTCCCGCGGGACGCGTGATGCCGCGGCCCGACCGCTTGTCGCCGCCCGTTTGGGAGGGTGGCCGCACCACCTCGCCCAACGGCGAGTTCCGCACCATCGGCAAGCGCAACCGCAAGGTCGAGGGGCTTGCCAAAGTCACCGGACGCGCGATCTACGCCGACGACATCTCGCTGCCGCGCATGCTGCATGCCAAGCTCCTGCGCAGCATCCATGCGCACGCACGCATCGTCTCGATCGACGCGAGCCAGGCGCTGGCCATGGCCGGGGTGCACGCCGTGATCACCGGCAAGGACCTGCCCGTCTACTTCGGCATCATTCCCTGGACCGAGGACGAGCAGGCGCTGTGCGAGGACAAGGCGCGCTATGTGGGCGACGCCATCGCTGCCGTGGCCGCCGACTCCGAGTATCTGGCCGAGGAAGCGCTGCGGCGGATCCGAGTGGAGTATGAAGTGCTGCCGATCGTGCACGACATCGACACCGCCCTGGCGCATCCCGAGTGGCAGGTGAACGAGAAGGCGTCCGAGGGCAATCTCCGCAAGCATGTGCATCTGGAGTTCGGGCCGGTGGACGAGGTGCTCGCGGCGAGCGACGAGGTGGTCGAAGGCGACTACTGGTACGAAGGCAACACGCACGCGCCCATCGAACCGCATTGCTGCGTGGCCGAGTTCGACGCGGCGGGCCTGCTCACCC
>JANLOU010000018.1:0-9895 GCA_031366735.1 Candidatus Eiseniibacteriota bacterium | reverse complement strand
CCAGCACAGCGGTGCGTACACTTTCATAGACCTCACGGCCAATCAGGCCACGGCCTGCGGGGCGCAAAACGCCAACCGTTGGCGTGGGCGACGTTGCAATCTCGGGGAGGGAAAGACGGGTGCGGGCCATGGGGAATCACTATATCGGAACCTCTCGAAATAGGAGCCGCCAACAGTTTTATTTTTGAATACTAGAATACTAGATTGACAAAAAAATGTGATGCCAAATATCGCAATTGAATCAACCAACTCTAGGAGACCCCATGGCACTCAACCCCGACACTAAAAACAAACTCATGACGGTCAGCACCGCCACGTTGTGCACCGCGTTGTTCAAACGCGGCCTGCGCAATCAGTTCATCCAGGACGTGCGCCCGCTCAATGGCAACTTGCCCAATATGGTGGGCGAAGCGTTCACGCTGCGCTACATCCCCGCGCGCGAAGACCTCAACCCCATCAGCGTGTTTCAAGACCCTGCCCACCCACAACGCAAAGCGGTAGAAGACTGCCCGCCCGGCAGCGTGTTTGTGATCGACAGCCGCAAGGACGCTCGCGCGGCATCGGCCGGCTCCATCCTCATCTCGCGCCTGATGGTGCGTGGGATAGCGGGCGTGGTGACCGACGGAGGCTTTCGCGACTCGCCGGAAATTGCCGAGCTGCCTTTCCCTACCTACCATCACCGCCCGTCGGCCCCCACCAACCTCACACTGCACCAGGCGCTGGATATCAATGTGCCCATCGGTTGCGGTGACGTGGCCGTGTGGCCCGGCGACGTGGTCGTGGGTGACCGCGAAGGCGTCATCGTCATTCCCGCCAACATGGCCGACGATATTGCTTCCGAGGCGGTGGAGATGACTGCGTTTGAAGACTTTGTGACCGAAGAAGTCCTGAAGGGCCGCAGCATCATCGGCCTGTATCCGCCGACGGAGCAGCAGTCCAAAGACGATTTTGTGGCGTGGCGCCAGGCTAACGAGCGTTGAACAGGCGCTGCAAGCGTAAGACGCAGCGAAGACAGGTAACTTTGTTGCTATATATAAAATAGCAAACTAATGATGAATGACGGGGACTTCATGTCATTTTTATCACTAAGCTACTCTGAAACATAGCCACTGACCAACGCCTGCTCAAACTGCGCAATCGGCACCGGTTTGGCAAACAGGTAGCCCTGGAACAGGTGGCAGCCGTGCGCCAGCAAGAAGTCGCGTTGGGCGATGGTTTCGCCCACGGCGAGCCCACCAATGGCAAAACCATCGAACGGCATCTGCGTGATCGCGCGCGCACTTTCGATGCGCAGGTCCTCGTAGCAAGCACCTTGCACGATACCGAACAACGCCTGTTGCGAGTCGCCGCGGGCATCCAAGCTGCGCTGCGCCCAGCGATGCGTGAGCTCCATGGCTTCGCGCGCAACGCTGCGCTCGACCGTGGAGGGCACGCATTGGTCCAGCACCATCATGATGTCGGAGCCGATCACCTTCTGCGTGGCGATGCTGCGCTCGGGGCTGAGGATGATCGTGCTCTGGTCCACATAGCTGCGGAACTCGGCGCCGTCCTCACGCATGTTCCGGCTGTTGGGCAACGAGAAGATCTGGAAACCACCCGAGTCGGTCAGCACCGAACGCGGCCAGTTCATGAAACCGTGAATGCCCCCGAACTTCTCGAAGATCTCGACGCCGGGCCGCAGCAGCAGGTGGTAGGTGTTGGCAAGCAGGACCTGGGCGCCGCACTCCAGTAGATCTTCGCGGCGTTGCGACCGCACGGATGCATGAGTGCCAACAGGCATGAATGTGGGAGTCAGCACCTCGTTGTGCGGGGTGCGAAAGCGTCCCGCGCGTGCGCGGGAGCCCGGCGCGGTGGCTTCGAGTGTGAAGTCGAGGCGGCTCATGGTCCGTCGCCGAGCAACTCGACGGTGTCGCCTTCCCGTACTTCACCCTCGTCCACCACACTCGCATACACGCCGGCAGTATGGTGCGTCTCGCGGACCAGCGTGCGCATGATGCGATGGTCCTGGGGCAGGTCGTGTTCCTTCAGCGTCACCATCACGCAGCGCGGGCAACCCATGACCACTTGGATTGTCGCCGTACCGATTCGCACCTGTCGCCCCACCCACTCGAGCTCGGGGTAGCCGGCAGGCGTCTGCGTGTCGATCAGGAAGTTCGCGCGGAACCGGCGCGGGTCCCAATCGGACTCGGGAGCCAGTTGCGTCAAGGTGCGTAGGCTGTCGCGAGTGATCAGGTGGAGCGAGAACGCGTCGAAGAAGTTCCCTTGGCGAAGCTGGCGCATCCGCTCGGGCGTGAACGCGCTCAGATCGGGCTCGGGTTCGCCCGGGAGAATGCCCATCAGCGCTCGCGCGGTTTCGGCGGGCTCCCCGGCGGTAGTGAGACGCGGATCGGTGTCGGCGCCCGCGGGCCCCAGCGCACGCATCGAGACGGGTCGTCCGGTGAGTTCGGTGAGCCGGCGCGCGGCGTCTGGCGAACCGGTGCGAGCGCTTGTCCCATCGGGAAAGCACAGTTCCGCGGGAGGCGAGGCCTCACCGGCGACGGGCTCGTTCAGGTAGCGCGCGGTGCACTCCCTTACCGCCGGCAGGCGCTTGGCGTTGGTGATCCCGCCGCGCGTCTCGTCGAACAGCGCCCAGCCGCGGTCTCCAGGGATGCCACGCCACGACAGCCGAGCGGCGGCGAGTCGCTCGCCGCCCATGCTCATCACGGGATATCGCCAGACCTGCGTGACTGTACCAAGTCGCATGCCGCCTCCAGCTACCTGCTGCGTCAATCCTTGAGCCGGATCAGCACTCGTCGAATGCGCCCTGCTTCGCCCCTGCCATCTCACGCAACACCGCCCGCATCTTTTCATACGCCGGGGGGAACAGCGAGGGCTTATCCGGATCGGCGAACAGCGTTGCGAAATCCTCCGGCGTGAATGCTCGCGCCAATCGCACCGCGAAGTTGGACCTCAGCACCCGCAGGTAGTGCTCCACATCGTAATCGCGCGCGTCGCACGCGCCAGCGTCAGGCCCGGGTCGGTCACTCACCACTGCCGCCGTACCCTCGCGGGTCCGATACACGCGCACCCGCTCCCCGCGCCGCCACTCATGCCGCCCGCTCGCGAGCATTGCTTCATAGGAGTGCTCGCGGCGCTCCCCCTTTGCCGCCGTGTATTGCGCCGGTGTCTTCGTCAGTCGGACGCGCGAGGACACATCGAAAGTCGAATACTCCCGCCGCCGCAGCGCAGCCACCGAGTCCGTGTACGCATGTCGCACGCCGGGAATGTCCCCGGACAGCAACCGACCCACCGCGCGCCTGAGGAATGCTTCCCCAAACGGCTCGGCACGGCTCGATCGAAATGCCACGCCGCGCAACACAAGCCTCCCGTCATACCCGAGCAACGCGTAGTTCTTGGGTTCGTGGGACAGCATGGCGGCGTAGCGTCCCTCGAACTCCAACTGCACCAACGGCGGCAGCAGCGCGCCCACTTCCGCCACCACGCGTCGTTCATCCGCCTCGCTCCAGCCGGGCGGGACCGCGAAGTACACCCCATCGGTGTCCGCCTCCAACCGCGTCACGCCACGGGCATGGAGTTCGCGACACATCAGGTCCAGCGTCTCGCGCCCGCGGCGCGTCACTTCGTTGGCCGCGTGCACATCGGCGAAGCGTGTGAGTCCGCCCGCGGCCAGATACCCGTATGCCGTGTTCACCACCAGCTTCATCGCCGCCGACATCGCTTCATGCGTGAACCGCTCGGCGGAACCCGCGGGTGCCACCTTCGCCGCTTCCTTCGCGGCCAGCCGTCGCTCCACCAGTCCGTCCACCAATGCCAGCAGCACCCCCAGTCGGTCACGACGGGGCCCGATCCGATGCGTGCGCATCAACGAGGGGTACAGGCTCGCCACATCGGCCTTCACCACGCGCTCCGCAACGCCCGTCGCGAACAGATGCAGCGCCGCGCCGCTATGACTGGTGCCATCGCCGGGCTCGTGCGTTGGCAGGGCGTGCCCCGCGCGCAGGTAGGCGCGCACCAGCATCGGGTCGATCACGCCGGTTGCGGCCCCGGCATCGGCCAGTCGCTCGTATCGGCGCGGGGCCATCTGCGCGAGTGCGTATGCCGCGCCGCCGAGCAGTCGAGCCAGCGCCGCCACTTCGGTCACATCAGCCGTGGCATAGCGACGCACGCGCTCGGGGTCCGTCCGGTAGGTCTCGTGGATCTGGTCGCCCCGGATCATCTCCCGGTCCGACTGCGCGATCCCGAAATGCTGCGCGACCGCCTTGAGCCCATGGCTCGGCAGTTCGCGCACCGCGAAGTCGTATCGGCGAACCGCGTCGAGTGTGTCGATGCACTCGCGCCCTGGAATCACGAAACGCACCTGGTCCCGCCGCGACGGCCTCGACCGCACACCCAACCAAGGGATCCGCCCGAGCCCCAATGGCACGCGCAGCATGCGTGCGCGTCGCTCGAGGAACGGCAGATCGAATCCGTGCAGGTTGTGGTTCTCGATCACATCGGGATCCGCCGCCGTCACGGTAGCGACCAGCCGTCGGATGAGGTCGGCTTCGCCCGCGTCGTCCGAACCCACTGCCTCGAGGACTTCCTCGACTCCCGAGGGATGCCGCACCGCAATCATGAAGATGCGGCTCTGTTCGGGATTCAAGCCCGTCGTCTCCAAATCGAATTGCATCCGATGCAGTTGATCGAACCCGAGGTCGCGGAAGTAGGTTCGCCCGGTGCTCGTCAAGTACTGCTCCTCCGGCGGGATCGACAGCACTTCCGTCTGACCGAGTTCGCGCACATGGCCCACTGCGCGGCCAACTCGTCGCGACGCACCGTGCAGCACCGCGCGCACCAGCGTGCGTCCGTCAGCAGCGCTCACGAGGAAACGCAATCGCCCGGGCCCGGTCAGTTCACGATAAGTCACCGCGGCACAAGGATCGCCCTCGGGTGCGAGTCCAGCACCTAGGTGCTCGAGGTCAGCGAGCCGATCGAGCACCAGCCAGGATCGGAAGCGCGCCTCCTCGCGCACCAACTCACCCGATTCGGGGAGTCGCCTCCACACCACGGCCTGCCCGGACGATCGCGCCCACACCGAGACGATCCCCGGGGTCGGGTCCCAACCCCACAGAGATTCAGCTGATAGCGACGCCAGTGGAGTGCCCCCGAGAGTTCCCAGCGATGGGCTACCGCGCGGACAGGATGTGCGTGCGGATGGATGCTGCGCCGGCCCGGTCCAACGCCAACCTCGCCGCGATCACCGTACAGCAGCCCATTTTGGATTATTTCGCTTGCGGTGCGTCCTGACAACTTCTTAACTTGATGCCAGCGCGTCCAGATGGGACGCGCAGAGCCGTCCAACGCTCGGGAGGTCCCCCATGAGAAAGTCTCATTTCCCGTTGTTCCTCAGGTGCGCCACGCTTGCCCTGCTCACGTTCGGGTGTTCCAAGAAGCCTTCCGACTTGGTCGCGCCGATGGTGGACGCAGCCTCCGGACGGGCGCCTGTGATCAGTCGAGCCTCGGGCGGGAGCGCCATCAACGGCGCCTACATCGTGGTGTTCAAGCAGGTCCAGGCGACTGCTGGCGTGGACGAAGTCGTCGATGAGGTTTCTTCGAAACACGGGTTCAACGCGCAGTTCCGTTACAAGCATGCGCTCCGTGGGTTCGCGGCGAAGCTGACGCCCGCCGCGGTCGAAGCGCTGCGCAATGACCCCCGCGTCGCATACATCGAACAGGACCAGATCGCGCATGCGATCGCAACGCAGACCAATCCCCCCTCGTGGGGCTTGGATCGCGTGGATCAGCATCCGCTGCCGCTCGACAACTCCTACACCTACAATCAGACTGGCGCGGGGGTGGACGCTTATTGCATCGACACCGGCATTCTCTTCTCGCATGTCGACTTCGGCGGCCGCGCGGTGACTGGCGTGGACGAGATCACCCCGGGCGGCACGGCGGCGGACGGGAACGGGCACGGTACCCATACCGCCGGGACGATTGGCGGATCCACCTACGGCGTTGCGAAAAGCGCGAGGCTGATCGCCGTTCGCGTGCTCGACAACGCCGGCTCGGGCAGCTACTCGCAGGTGATCGCGGGTGTGGACTGGGTCACGGCCGATCACACGACGCGCCCCGCGGTTGCGAACATGTCGCTGGGCGGGCCGGTCTCGGCCGCGCTCGATCAAGCGGTGCGGAACTCGATCGCCGATGGTGTGACTTACTGCGTCTCGGCCGGCAATTCGTCGGTGGATGCGTCCACTCAGTCGCCGGCCGGTGTCGCCGAGGCCATCACCGTCGGAGCCACCGACATCAATGATGGGTTTGCGAGCTTCTCCAACTTCGGCTCCGGTGTGGACATCTCAGGTCCTGGCGTCAACATCACGTCGGACTGGTTCACGAGCAACACTGCGACGAACACGATCTCCGGCACTTCCATGTCATCGCCTCATGTGGCCGGCGCAGCCGCGCTCTACCTCGAGGCGAATCCAACGGCGACACCCTCGCAGGTGTCGGCTGGGCTCGTCGCCGCTTCAACGAGCGGCGTGATCACCAGTCTCCCTTCCGGAACGCCTAATCGGCTCCTTTACGCCCTCATCGCGGGTGGCCCGCCGCCGCCGCCGCCTGCCGCGCCAACTCTCAACTCGCCGGCGGATGCCACGACTGGCGTCCCGACCAACCCGACACTGTCGTGGAACGCCTCGGCTGGCGCGAACTCCTACCGGGTCCAGGTTTCGACCAGTTCGACTTTCGCGACCACAGTCTCCGACCAATCGGGAATCGCAGGTACCTCGACGAATGTCGCGGGGCTCGCCGCGAACACGGTCTACTATTGGCGCGCGAACGCCACGAACGCCGGCGGCACGAGCGCGTTCTCCACGGTGTTCAGCTTCACGACCGGGGCCGGAAGCCCGCCGTCCGCGCCGACGCAGGTCTCGCCGCTGGATGCGTCGACCAATGTTTCAAGGACACCAACGCTGACTTGGAACACATCGGCTGGCGCATCGTCGTATCGGGTCCAAGCGTCCACGTCTTCGACATTCGCGACGACTTCCTTCGACCAGGCCGGAATCACCTCGACTTCGGTCACCTTGCCGCTGCTTGCCAGCCGGACGAGCTATTTCTGGCGGGTGAACGCCACGAATGCGAACGGCACCAGCGCCTATTCCGCGACCTGGAGCTTCAGGACGAGAAAACTCTAGTCGCGAACCACACACCGCCGCGGATCCGGGAGAAGTCCGGGGTCCGCGAGATCGAGGCCAATCCGAGCGGCGTCCCCATAGGGACGCCGTTCGAGTTACACGCGCCTCGCGCAACGCGGTGATGCGTCCAGCCAGTGGGCCCGACTGGCCACCGCCACGAGGAGGCACCCAGTGACCCTAAGGTCACGCCGGCCATCGCACGCATTCCCTTCGCAGCCGGTCCGGATCCTGATCGCAGGGCACGCCCAAGTGGCATACGATCGCCGTCTGGCTGCCTCGCTGATCGTCGGAGCCCATCGCTGCTCCCGGGGCTCGCGCGGAAGCGGTTCCGGTTGCGCTTCAGAATCCTGCGCGCGTCGCGTGCGAGGTGGCCACGCCGCCGCCGGTCGCGGGTTTGCCGGCCGGGTCGAACATCTCGAGCGTGATCGACGAGTCGTATGACCGGCCATCCGCGGCAAGCGTGATCTGCTCGGTCAGCACGCCTGAGCCTGCGGGCAGCCATCCCCCACCGGTGGAAAGCGATTTCAAGTCGGCAGGTGGACTCGTCATGAAAAAGGTGTACTTCGCTTCGAACCGGTCCACGCCTGCCGGACGCCACTCCCCATACGCCGGGGGCACCGGCGGAGTCGCGTCGTAGTTCGAGGATTCGGTCATCGTGCCGCCTGAGTTGAACACATAGAGAAACTCCAGATCCTTGATCGGGGCGAGCACGCCACCACTGAACTGGATCCTGGCCCGCCACGCGCCTACAAGGGCGCGTGGAGTCACGGGCTCGGGCGCCTGGGCGCACCCCGCCAGCAGGGCCAGCGCGAGGACAACGAGGCCGCGACAGGAAGCCCGGGGCAGGGCTCCCCGGATTCCCCCCAGCGGGAGCGGCCCCAATCGTCCGAGCCGCACTTCAGACGACCGCGACTTTGACGCAATGGATGGGTGGGAGCGAATCGAACAGGCAGTCCCACTCCTCGCCACCGTCCCGACCGATCCAGAGCTGTCCGGTCGTGGTGCCGAAGTAGAGCGCGGGCGACTTGAGCTGATCGATGTCCATCGAGTCGCGAAGCACGGTGAAGAAACTATCCTTCTTCGGGAGGCCGCGCTTGAGCCTGCTCCACGAGTCGCCCCCGTCCTGGGTGCGCCAAACGGCGGGCACCCCGCCGGGGCAAGTGCGGGTCATGGGTTCCAGCGGCACCACATAGGCGGTATCCGCGTCGTGTGGGTGGACGACGATCGGGAAGCCGAAATCGGAGGGCAGCCCCTTGGCGATCGACCTCCAGGTATGTCCATGGTCGTCGCTGCGCAGCACTCCGATATCCGGCCGCGGTCCACCCGGTCCATCCCAGTTCGCCCACCCCCCATGGTTCTGCATGTAGAACCGGCCCGGAGCGTCTGGGTGTCCCACGATCTTGTGCACGCACTGGCCGAACTCGGGATAGGGATCGGGGGCATATCCGGCGCCGACGCCGGTATTGGCCGCCCGGAAAGTCGTGCCGCCATCCTCGCTCAGGTAGTGCCCGCCCGTGGAAATTCCAAGGTGCACGCGATCCCCGTCCCGCAGAATCGTGTGCATGCAGAGCCCGCCCGCGCCAGGCTGCCACTTGCTTGCATGCTCATGATTGCTGATGCCGGCGACCATTTCCCAACTGTCGCCATTGTCGGCGCTGCGAAAGAGCGAGGCGGGTTCGACGCCGCACAGCAGGTCCTTCTTGCCCGCACCCACCTCGAGCGCCCAGATGTTGGCCAGCGCTCGGCCGTCCTCCTTCGCAAATGCCGGAGCGGACTTCGTCGGCTTGAATGTCTTTCCCAGGTCGGTCGAGCGCAACACATTCATGCCGAAGAAGGGGCTGCAACTCGAGGCATAGATGCGCGGGGTGCCGCGTGTGTCGATCAGTGCCGCGTACACCGCCACCCCTTCCCCGAACGGCCCGCGCAGGACGAACTTCCCGCGCGCCTTGGATGCTTCCGCGATGAACAGGCCCTTGCGCGTGCCGATGGTGAGGATCACTTTCTCAGCCATGATCAACCTCCTGAGACCGCTGGCAGGACGATCAGTTCATCCCCCGGCAACAGCGCGGTGGCGAGACCGTCCAAGTCACGGATATGGGACGCATTCACGAACAAGTTGAGGTGGCGGCGAACCGTTCCCGTTTCATCGCAGATATTCCGGTACAATGAGGGGTGGTCCCGCTCGAGTTCCTCGAGCGCGGCCTGAACGCTTGAAGCGGCGAGTTGGAGTTGCCGCGCGCCCGCGCAATAGCTTCGCAACTGGCCCGGAACGAGCATCGTGATGGTGGCAGTTCGATCCATGAGGGTCGCAGGATTCATGGGAGGCAGGGAGTGTGTCAAGGACTCCCGCACGAGCGCCGCCCCAGAACCACCGAAATGGTGTGAAGCATGCCGCGACTTGGTCGCCGTCCCGCGCTCCCCTACACTTCCGCGACCATGACTGCCATCGCCCCCGGCATAAAACTCGGCCCATACGAGATCATCGCCCCCCTTGGTGCTGGGGGGATGGGCGAAGTGTATCGGGCACGCGATCCGCGGCTGGGCCGCGAGGTGGCAATCAAAGTACTGCCGCAGGGCATGTCCGCTTCACCGGACTTGCGCGCGCGCTTCGAGCGCGAGGCTCGCACGCTCTCGCAACTCAATCATCCCCACATCTGCACGCTGCACGATGTGGGTCACGACGCCGACATCGACTACCTCGTGATGGAGTTGATCGA
>JANLOU010000640.1:0-1870 GCA_031366735.1 Candidatus Eiseniibacteriota bacterium | reverse complement strand
CTCGGCTGACCGCCACGAGTACATCCACTTCGATCCCCAGCGCCACTGGAATGGCGACGCACCCACGATCCGGCGTCCACGCTTCCTGCCCATCATCGCCAGCAACTCGCTCGCGACACTCATGGTGCGCAAGGCCGAGGGGCGCGTGGACGGCTTCGTCATCGAGGGCCCGACCGCTGGTGGGCACAATGCCCCGCCGCGGGGCGGGGGCGAGCTCAACGAACGCGGTGAACCGGTGTATGGCCCGCGCGATGAAGTCGATCTGGCGAAGATCGCCGAGCTCGGGCTGCCGTTCTGGATCGCGGGTGGCGCTGGCTGGCCCGATCGGCTGCGCATCGCGCTGCTCTCGGGCGCCGCGGGCATCCAGGTGGGAACGCTCTTCGCCTTCTGCGATGAGTCCGGGATCGATGAACCGGTCCGCCGCTCGGTCGTGGACAGCGCTTCTCGCGGCGAGGTCGATGTGCGCACCGACGCCAAGGCGTCGCCGACGGGTTATCCATTCAAGGTGGTCACATGGGCGGAGGACCCCGCGGCGAAGGTGGTCCGCAAGCGCGTCTGCGATCTGGGCTACCTGCGCAACGCCTACCAGCGACCCGATGGGAGAATCGGTTATCGCTGCTCGAGTGAGCCCGAGGACGAGTTCATCGCCAAGGGCGGAGCCCCCTCCGAAACCGAGGGGCGCAAGTGTCTGTGCAATGCCCTGCTCGCGACCATTGGACACGGCCAGCGCCGCGAGGGAGGCGCTGTCGAGCCACCGTTGGTCACCAGCGGCGACGACCTGAAGCAGCTGGCTGCATTCCTCGCGGGGCGTGTGCGGTATTCCGCCGCCGATGTCCTCGCGTACCTGCTCGCCGGCGCGCCCAGCGCTGCGACGAGTTGACCTTCGCAAGGGAGCTGTCTCGTTGAGTCCAGAGACTTGGTCACTTTCCGAGCTCGTCACCGTGCTCGAGAACCCCACGCTGCGTGACGCCGAACTGGCCGCGCTGCTCGAAGGCCGTTCGGCCAAGGCCGTCACCATCATCCGTGTCGGCGTGTGCGCCATGCATCGCGACATGGCGGTGGCGGGCCGCGCCTTCTCGGTCGCCGAACTCCAGGGCCACCTGAGTGAAGAGGGGCGCCCGGGCTACACCTGCTCCAAGTGCGGCAGCCCGGTCTGAATCGGGGCGACTGATTTCGGCGAGGAGCCAATGTGAGCGATCCCACGGGGCCCATCCATCCCGAGGTGCGAATCGGCCATGTGCACCTTCGCGTCTCCGATCTTGAGCGCTCGCTCGGGTTCTATCGGGATGTGCTGGGGTTCGAGCTCACCCAACGATTCGGTCGCGAGGCGGCATTCCTGGCTGCGGGCGGCTATCACCATCATCTCGGACTGAACACCTGGGAGAGCCGAGGTGGCCCCCCTGCAGCGCGCGGCACCACGGGGCTGTTCCATGTGGCCATCCTGTACCCGAGCCGCCCGGCGCTCGCCGATGCCCTGCGACGATTGATCGCCGCCGGGATCGCGCTCGATGGCGCGGCCGACCACGGCGTGAGCGAGGCGTTGTATCTGCGCGACCCCGATCAGAATGGGCTCGAGCTCTACTGGGATCGTCCACGCGAGCGCTGGCCGCACGACGCCCAGGGCGGTCTGAGCATGACCACCGAACCACTCGACCTCGACGCGCTCCTAACCGAATCCCCGCTCGCCTGAGCCGAGCCAACGCGCCGGCAGCGTCCGAACCCCAAGGAAGTCATGTCGCATCCGCGCAAGGATCCGCTCAGTTGGACCTACCCCGCGATCGAGCCGTTCCATCAGGGCCGGCTCGCGGTCTCCGATGGGCATGAGTTGTACTTCGAGCAGAGTGGCGATCACAGGGCAAGCCGGTCGTCT
>JANLOU010000602.1:0-4082 GCA_031366735.1 Candidatus Eiseniibacteriota bacterium | reverse complement strand
GTTTCGATCCGCGCCAAGCTGCGACATTGATCCAGCTGGGGGAGGATGATGCGTGGCAAGCGCTCGAGACGGCGGGTTGGATCGAGTCGAGCTGAATCCCCGGGAATGCCCCGCATGTCGAGGTTGTGGCAGACGGAGCCTTCCGCTAGGGTCCCGCGCATGTCGACCCCCACTTCCCATGCTGCGTGGACACTCCGTTGCGACGGTGGTTCCCGAGGCAATCCCGGCCCTGCGGCGCTCGGCTATGTGCTGTGTGATCCGTCGGGCGCCGAGATCGAGGCGGAGGGTATTTTCATCGGTAGCGCCACGAACAATGTGGCAGAATACCGCTCGCTCATCTCCGGACTGGAAGCAGCCATCCGGTTCGAAGTGCGCGAGTTGATTGTGCGCATGGACTCCGAGTTGGTGGTCCGGCAGATGCTGGGGCAGTACAAAGTGAAGAACGAGGGGCTCAAGCCCCTGCATGCGGATGCGCGCGCGGCTTCGGCGCGTTTGGGCCGCGTGCGCTATGAAGCCGTTCCTCGCGACGACAACGGACGAGCTGACGGGCTCGTCAATGAAGCGCTCGACCGGGCGCTCAGGAGATCCGAGTCTCCCAGGTGATCGCGCGGCATTCGCCGACGCTTCCACGCAAGTGGTCGCCAAGGCCGTGTCGTGAGGAAAGTCCGAACTCCATAGGGCAAGGCGCTGGGTAACTCCCAGGGGGCGTGAGCCTACGGAAAGTGCAACAGAGAGAAGACCGCCAACGGGCGGCGCGCCTTCGGGTGCCGCCGCTGCGGGCAAGGGTGAAACGGTGAGGTAAGAGCTCACCAGCAGCAGCGGTGACGCTGCTGGCTCGGTAAACCCCGCCTGGAGCAAGACCGAATAGAGGGGGAGGTGTGTGTCCCGCACCGTTAACACCCCAGGGTCGGTCGCATCGAGGTCGATGGGAACATCGGCCCCAGTCAAATGATCACCACGGAGCGATCCGTACAGAATTCGGCTTACGGGGGACTCGGTTCTCCGGTCCGGTCAGAGCGCGCGACGGCGCGGAAGCGATCAGGGGCAGTCCCGGCGCGCACGCGGGGCATGCGCCTTGGTTCCTTAAGCTTGTCCCCGCGGCGGCTCGCTTGGCTGCTGCCCGCGCTGGCGGCGCTCGCGCTCTATCTGCCGACGCTCGCGTTCGGCTTCGTCTGGGATGACCTCGAGCTCATCGTCGGCAACTCCTTCCTGCACGCGGGTAGTTGGGACCGCTTGCTCGCGTCGGACTACTGGGCGAGCACGGGCAGGGTCTCGGGCATGTGGCGGCCGCTGGTCATGGCATCGTTCCGCCTGGACGGCGTGAGCTCCGGCTTCAACCCGGCTCACTTCCACTTGGTCAATGCCCTGCTGCACTCGGTCAGCACGGCGCTGGTGGCCGGTCTGGCACTCGAACTGGGGGCGGGAGCGATGGTGGCGGGGGCCGTCGCGCTGTGCTTCGCGACCGCGCCAGCTGCGAGCGAATCGGTGGCCTGGATTTCGGGTCGGACCGATCTGTTGTGCGGATTGTTCGTGCTCGCAGCCGTGCTGCTCGAGCGCCGGGCTCGCACGCGCGGCGTCGCATGGCGTGGCGCGGCACTGCTGGCGACGGCAGGTGCCCTGCTCTCCAAGGAAACCGCATTGGTGCTTCCCATCGTGCTGCTCGCCGATGCCGCGTCCGATCGTACTCGCACTTGGCGGCAGCGCTGGCTCGGACTCGCGCCCAGCTTTGGGCTGCTCGTGATCTGGGCGCTGGCGCATCGTGCCTTTGCGGGCGCGGTTGCGGGCGCCCCGGCTGGCGACCCGCTCTTGCAGGAGGATGCGGCGGCGCTGTTGTTCTCGCATCTTGGTTTCCTGTGGCCATTGGCGCCGCACGCCGCGCTACTCGCTTGGCGATCCCCCGGAGCGCCGCTGGTGTTCGCAGCGTGGGGCGCGCTTGCAGCGGTGCTGGCGATACTGGTGGCGGGGATGGCCCGAGGTCAGCGTTGGGCGCTGCCCTTGGCGCTGCTGATCCTGCCGCTGACGCCCGTGTGCGCGTCGGTGTTCCTCGAGCCGCAGGTGCGTTTTGCGGAACGCATGCTGTACCTACCGCTCGCAGGGTTCGCGCTCGGCCTTGGGATGCTGGCTTCGGCCACTGCGCGCCGCTCCGGTCCATGGGCATACGCGCTGGGCGTCGTGGCGATCGTCCAGGCGTTCGTCGCGGTGCCGGTGATTGCGGCATGGCGTAGTGATGAGACGCGCATCGCCCGGATCGTCTCGAGCCGTCCAGCGGATCTGGACGCCACGCTGGGCCTGGCGGACCTGCTCGGCACGCAGGGGCGCTACGCCGAGGCGTTGGAGAGCATCGCGCGGGCGGAGCGAGCGAGCCCGGGTCGCGTCGAGATCACCGTGGCGCGTGCGGCGCTGGCGCTCCGACAGGGCGATCCCACTTCGGCGTTGGCACTGGCGCAGTCCGCGCTCGCGCGCGAGCCGGATGCGCCGGGCGCGGCGCTGCTGCGCTTGCGTGCGCTGGGCGAGCTCGGGCGGCGGGACGAAGCGCTGGTCGGAGCGCGCGAACTGTTCGGGCAACAGCCGGGGGATGCGCGCGTCGAGGCTGCGCTGGGGCACGCGCTGTTGTGGGCGGGCCAACTGGAGGAGGCGCTCGCGCGATTGAGTTCAGCGGCGAACAAACAACCCCAGGACGCGGCGATCGCTTACGAGGAGGGCGTCGCTGCGGCGCGCCTCGGGCGAGCCAGCGAGGCAGAGGCTGCGCTCACGCGTGCAGTCCGGGCGGATCCGGTGTTGTATGACGCGTGGTTGGTGCTGGCACATGTGCGGGCCGGGCTGGGCGACCGCACCGGCGCGCAGGCAGCGCTCGTCCGCGCGCAGGCGCTGCCTGCCGCGGTGGATGGGCGGGCAGAGCAGTTACGCCTCCAGCTCGAACGCTGAAATCGCATTGGCCCCGAGCGCCGTCGCGCGCGGACACTTGCGTCGGCTTGCCGCTGCGTGTGCGCACGACTACATTCGCGCGGCCCGCTGTCGCCTCCCCGACCTTTCTCCATGGATCCTGAATGCCGCCCAGCGTCACCGTGAGTTCCAATTGGGTGCTGCACCCACGCCGCTCGCTGGAGGCCGCCGAACGGCTGGAGCGGGTGTTCGGAGTCCCCTTGCCGGTCGCGCATGCGATGGTCAATCGTGGGATCGATACCGAGTACAAGGCCCAGTGCTATCTAGAGCCTTCCATCGAGAATCTGCACGACCCCGCCATGATGCTCGACCTTGAGAAGGCGGCGGAACGCATCCTGTCCGGAGTGGCGAGGGGCGAGCGCATTTTCATCCAGGGGGACTACGATGTGGATGGCATCACCTCCACATTCCTGCTCTACAGTGCGCTGCTCGAGCTGGGAGCCGCGGCGGAATACCGCATCCCCGATCGGATCAAGGATGGCTACGGGCTGACCACCGAGGCGATCGATGAAGCGCGGCGACGCGGCTGCACGCTCGTGGTCACCGTGGATTGCGGGATCACAGCGGTCGAGGCCGTGGCGCATGCGTCCTCGCTGGGAATCGACACCGTCATCACCGACCACCACGAGCCACCCGCACAACTGCCTGCCGCGCACGCCATCATCAACCCGCTGCGCCCAGGGTGTTCGTATCCCTTCAAGTCGCTCGCTGGAGTCGGAGTCACCTTCAAGCTGGTGGAGCGGCTGCTCGAAGCGCTCGGGGGACTGGACCGCGCACGCGATTATCTCGATGTCGTGGCACTGGGGACCATCGCCGATGTCGTCCCGCTCGTGGGCGAGAACCGGGTGCTCGCCCGGCTGGGACTCGACCGGTTGAACCAGGGCAAGCGTCTGGGGCTGACTGCGCTCATCAAGCAGGTCCACCTGGAGGGCAAGCGCATCAGCAGTGGCCAGGTGGCATTCGTATTGGCGCCGCGCATCAATGCCGCGGGGCGGATGGGCAATGCGGAGCAGGGCCTTCGGCTGCTGTTGTCGCGTGAGTCGCAGGAGGCGCACGATATCGCCGCCAGCCTCGAGGAGGACAACAACGATCGACGCAAGAAGGACGAGACCGCGCTGAGGGATGCCGAGCGCCGCGTG
>JANLOU010000594.1:0-5096 GCA_031366735.1 Candidatus Eiseniibacteriota bacterium | reverse complement strand
CCCGCGAACGCGGCCATGCCGTCGTGCTGCGGTGGCGTGGGGTCGCCGTTGCTGAGCGTGCCCGCGAAGCGCCCCTCGCGCGCATGATCGCTCTCGAGCACCCCGGGCGAGAGGATCGCGTAACGAAACCCCGCGGGGAGGTCGAGCAATCCGTTGGGATCGGGCTGCAGCGGGCCGTATCCCACCGCCCGACCCGCCGGACCACGCGAGACCCGCGTGAGCAGCGTATCGAGCGTTCCGGCTCGAGCGTCGCTTGCGAGCAACCGCGCAAGTTGCGAGGGCACGAGCGCCGCCGCACCGGCAAGGAGCGAGGTGCGCATGAATTGGCGGCGGGAAAGGGTCACGGGGGGCTCCTGGGGGCAGATTGAACCGATGGGGCTGGGAAGGAACCTAACAGGGGGAGCGCCCCCCGGGCTATGCTTGTGCGGTCACCCCCGTCACCCGGAGAACCACCCGCCATGAGGTTCCGCATCCTGCTGCTCGCCGTTTGTTCCACGCTCGCCAGCGTTTCGGTGGCAGTGGCGCAGATTCCGGCCACCCGCAACTTCACCTTGCTGGCGCAATGGAACGAGTTCTCGCTGGGCCCCACCGCGAACAGCTATTCCGAGTGCTGGTCCTACATCCATTCGGACGGCCGTGAATACGCCGTGATCGGGACCAACGCCGGTACCGCCATCTACAATGTGACCAACCCCGCAGCCAGCTACCGGGTGGGCCTGATCCTTGGACCCACCTCGATCTGGCGCGAGATGAAGTCGTACCGCGACTGGATCTATGTGGTGACCGAGGGGACCGGCACGGGGCAGGGCCTGCAGATCATCCGCATGACCAATCCCGAGGCGCCCGTTCTTGCGGCCACTTATACCGGCAGCTTCGTGCGCTCGCACACGGTCTCGGTGGACACCACGCGCAAGCTGCTCATCTGCAATGGCACGCGCGATGCCGCAGGGCTCGCCACAGGCATGCGCATCCTCTCGATCGCCAATCCCGAAGCTCCGGTCGAGATCGCTTGGTGGCCGGGCGGCGCGCTGCCCGTCTCGAACGCCAACTACATCCACGACAGCGTCCCGATCGGCACGCGCCTGTATGGCTCATCGGTCTACGCGGGCATCCAGCGCGTGTTCGATTTCACCAACGCCGCCGCCCCGGCCCTGGTGAGCAGTTGGACCTACCCCGGCGCGTTCACACACAACGCCTGGCCCGACAGCTCGGGCAACACGCTCTATGTGACCGACGAGGTGAACGGCGAGCCGCTGAAGGTGTTCGACATCAGCACGCTCACTTCGCCCGTGTTGGTCAATCGCCTCACTTCGAACCCCAAGGCGATCGTGCATAACGCGCATGTGAAGGGGCGCGAGCTCTACCTGTCGAACTATACCGAGGGGATTCGGGCGCTCGACATCTCGGATCCGCGCCACCCGGCTGAGTTCGCCACGGCCGACTCGTGGCCCGGCGCGTCGGGCGGATTCTTCGGCGTCTGGGGCGTGTGTCCCTACTTCCCCTCCGGGTTGGTGATCGCCAGCGACATGCAGACGGGGCTCTATGTGTACCAGCCCAATCGCAACTACGGGCTCCTGCGCGTGAGCGTCGTGGCGCAGCCCGGCGCGACGCCTTTGTCGGGCGCGCGCGTGCGGCTGACTCCGCAGGGCGATTCGCTCGAGACCGCCATGGACGGGGTGCTGCAGTTCGCGCCAACGCCGGGCAGCTACACCGTTTCGTGCAAGCTCTTCGGGTATGAACCGGCGAGCGCAAATGCCGTGGTGACGGCAGGCGGCATCACCGCGGCGACACTCAACATGCAGACCAAGCCCACCACGGCGGTCAGTGGTGTGGTGCGCGACGCCAACACGCAGGCCGTGCTCGAGGGCGTCGATATCACGCTCACGGACACACCGTTGCGGACGCAGACCAACGCTTCGGGCGCGTATGCATTGGGCGCGGTGCCCGAAGATCTGTATCTCGTCCAGGTGCGCCGACCCGGCTATGTGCCCGTCGTGTTCTCCCGGCGAGTGGGCCCGGGCTTTGAAATGGGGGACTTCCAACTCACGCCGGCGGCCTTCTACGACGCGCAGGAGGTCGCGAACGGCTGGGTGGTGGGTGCAACAGGCGACAATGCCACCGCGGGGTTTTGGATCCGCGGCGAGCCGATCGGCACGGGCAGCGCCCCACCCGCGTCGGGGTTGGGAGCGCGGCGAGCGGGCGACCCGCTGACGAGCTTGAAGGGGCCGGCCCAGCCGATGCACGAAGAGCCCGAGGAGGGCGTCGTCGTGCCGGGCGATGTGCAGCCCGAGTACGACCGCACGCCGGGCGCGGGCACGCTGTGCTGGGTCACAGGTCAGGGCACGGATCCCACCCAGATCGGACAGGCCGATGTGGACAACGGCAAGACCTCGCTCACCACGGTCGTGTACGACCTGTCGGCGTATGGCGATCCCGTGATCGGCTTCTGGCGTTGGTTCTTCACCAACACCCCGACCGACTCGACCGATGCACTCGATATCTACCTCTCGGGCAATGGCGGCAGCACTTACACTCTGGTGGAGCGCGTGCAGGGACTGCACAACGCCTGGACCGAGTCCCGCATCCGCGTGCGCGATTTCATGGCGCCCACCTCGCAGATGCGCGTCCGCTTCGTGGCGTCCGATGTGACGCCGGGCAATGTGGTGGAGGCGGCGATCGATGACCTTGTGTTCTACGAGGCCTCGGCGCCGATCACCGGCGTCTCGGCTTCGCCGCGACTGGCGCTGCGTTCTCCCTGGCCGAATCCAGCGCGCGGCGAGACGCGGTTCGAAGTCTCGCTCCCGCGTGAGGGTCGACTCGACGCCGAAGTGATGGACCCGCAGGGCCGCGTCGTGCGCTCGCTTGCGCACGGCAACCATGGCGCAGGCCAGCACACGCTCCTGTGGGATGGTCGGAACGACGCGGGCAGTGCCTGCGCGCCGGGGCTGTACTTCGTGCGGATGCGCTCGGCTGGCGAGGAACGCCAGGCGCGGTTCGTACGCATTCGTTGAGCACGCATCGGTTCCAGCGCCTGCGCGGGCTGCTTCCCCTGCTGGTCGTGGGGTTGCTGCTCGCGCATGTCGCGTCGGCCGCCGGCGCGCCCGGTGGCGTGGACATGCTGCCCATCCTTGAAGCGCTCATCGTCATCCTGATCGGCGCCAAGCTGGGCGGGTCGTTGTTCGAACGACTGGGGCTTCCGAGCGTGCTCGGCGAGTTGTCCGTGGGCATCGCGCTGGGCAATCTGGGGCTGCTCGGCGTGCACGAGTTCGACGCGCTGCGCAACCTGCCCGTGCTGGATGTGCTCGCGCAGATCGGCGTGTTGTTCCTGTTATTCAACGTGGGGCTCGAGTCCAATGTGGGCAAGATGCTCGCGGTGGGCCCATCGGCATTGCTTGTTGCGGTGGTGGGCGTGGTCGCTCCCATGCTGCTGGGCTACGGGGCGTCGGCATGGTTCTTCCCCGCACACGATGCGCTCACGCACTGGTTCGTGGGCGCCACGCTTGCTGCGACCAGCGTGGGGATCACCGCGCGCGTGTTGGGTGATCTGGGCAAGGCCGCGAGCGTGGAAGGGCGCATCATCCTGGGCGCCGCCGTGATCGACGATGTGCTCGGGTTGATCGTGCTCGCCGTGGTCACCGGGGTGATCCAGGCGGCCGATTCAGGGCGTGCGTTCGAGCCCTCGCAGGTGGCGATCATCGTGGCGAAGGCGGTGGGCTTCCTGTTGGTGGCGGTGTTCGCGGGCCAGTGGCTCTCGCGTGGCGCCTTCGCGCTGGCTTCGCGCCTGAAGGGACAGGGGCTGCTCCTTTCGTTCGCGCTCGCGTTCTGCTTCCTGCTGTCGTTCGTCGCAGGCCGGCTGGGCTTGGCGCCCATCGTTGGCGCGTTCGCGGCGGGTCTGGTGCTGGACGAGATGCACTATCAGGACCTGCTCGCGCGCGATGCGCAGCGGCGAAGCCTTGAACACCTGCTCGAGCCACTCTCTGGATTCCTGGTCCCCATCTTCTTCGTGCTGATGGGCATGCGCGTGGACCTCGCCGTGTTCGGCCGCATGGATGTGTTGGCCTTTGCCGCTGTGCTCACGCTGGCAGCGGTGGTGGGCAAGCAGGTGTGCGCGTTGGGAGTACTCGAGAAGGGTGCCGACCGCTTTGCCGTGGGGCTCGGCATGATCCCACGCGGTGAGGTGGGTCTGATCTTCGCGCAGATCGGCGCGGGGCTGACGATCCGCGGCGAGCGCGTGATCGACGACGGCGTGTTCAGCGCGGTCGTGGTGATGGTGGCCCTCACCACCATGCTCACGCCGCCGCTGCTGGTGTGGCGGTTGCGGGGGCGGTAGTCGCGAACTGGTCGTCTCGCAGGAAGTCCTCGAGGTGCACCTCGTCCAGATGCGATTTGTCACGCGCGGACGTCAACGAGGGTGGGCGTCGTCGATGTCCGTCCATGCGTCCACCGTTGAGCAGTGGCCGTGCGGGGTGTCGAAGCGTTCGACGAAATAGCCATGGACCTGTTCCGACAGCAAGTCGATGGTGCGTTGCCGGTGATTCCCGGGTGATTGTGGTGATTCAGCGGGCGAGAATTCGCTTGACGGCTTCTGAGGGCGCGCCCACCCCGAGTCGCCGGCTCCGCTTTGGATTGCGCGGCAGCGCACGGCGCCGGGGTGCGCGTGGCCTCGCGAGCGGTACATCGCGAAAGTTTTCGCGCTGGGCCGAGTTCCGCGCTCATTCGGGCTGCACGAGCGTCGCGAATGGCCATGATATGAAGTGCGCGCGCCCCCGGCCCCCGCGACCCGCCCCCGCGGATGCCTGCCATGAAGACCTACTCGCTGTTCCATCTTGCCGACGATGTGCTGTTGCATGGCTTGAAGTCACTCCTCGCGTGCGATCGCACCACGACCGCCGAGTTGTTGGCCCACATCGCCGAGGTCGACGAGCGGCGGCTGTACCTGCCGGCAGCGTATCCCTCGATGTACCTGTACTGCGTGCACGAGCTGCACATGTCCGAGGACTCCGCGCTCAAGCGCATCCAGGCGGCACGCGCAGCGCGGAAGTTCCCTGGCATCTTCGCCGCGGTGGCCGAGGGGCGGCTGCACCTGAGCGCGGTGG
>JANLOU010000584.1:0-3513 GCA_031366735.1 Candidatus Eiseniibacteriota bacterium | reverse complement strand
CGCGCGGCTGGCCGCGCGGCCCGATCGACCTCACCTTCGAGCGCAATGGGGTCGAGCGCACCGTGCAGCTGCCTCCGGTCCACCTCTCGGCGTGGGAGCGACTTCGCATCTACACCTACCCGATCGCCGCGGTGATCGCCGCCCCGCTCGTGGCATTCCTGCTCGTGTGGCGCCGTCCCGACCTGTCGACCGCCTGGGTGTTCCTGTGGTTCGCGGCGCTCGAGGGTCTGGGAGTGATCTGGAACCTGTACCAGTTCGCTCAGGGCGACCAGAGCGCGGCGATGCGCGTGTACCTCAAGTGCTACGAGTGGCTCGCGTGGCTTTACCCGGCAAGCTTCGTGCATTTCATGTCGGTCTTCCCGCGGCCGCGCTGGACCCGGGGGCGCCGCGTGCGCAGCCCGTGGTACTGGATCACCGTCGTGGCTTACCTGGTTCCGGCCGCGGTGTTCCTCAACACGCAGGGATGGTCGCTCGACCCGGCCAACACCGCCCCTGATTACCTGTACAACTGGTATCAGGCGCTGGCATTCGCGGTGGGGATCATCTCGCTCGTGGAGCGATACAGTCGCTCGGGCCCGGACTGGAACCCCACCGGCAGTCAGCGCGCGCTGGCGCTGCTCGTGGGCTTCGCCTTGATGGTGGGCGGCGCGCTCAATGTGGTGGCGGGCGACCCACGCGTGCAGACCCTCCTGCCGCAAGCCACGCTGCAAGTCCTGTTCACCGGCATTCTCGTGGCGTGGCTCAGCACACCGTTCATCATTGCGTACCTGATCGCCGACGACCCGTTGTTCGACCCGCGCCGCCTGATCGTGGGCGGACTACCCTACGCGTTGTTGTCGGGCGTGCTCGCCGCCATCTATCTGGGCGTGGTGCTCGTGGGCCAACGCCTTTTCGCCTCGGTCACCGGCGAGCAGACGCTGGTCTTCAATGTGGTCGCGGCGCTCGTGCTGGCGTTCACCTTCGCGCCGCTGCGCGAGAATGTGCAGCGCAACATCAACCGCATCTATGGCCGCGATCCCCAAGCCTTGCGCGCCGCGCTCGACGCCACTGGCCGCGACCTGTTGTCCGCCCTCGACCGCGACGAGGTGCGCAACGCCGTGGTCGGCGGGATCGAGCGCGGGTTGCGTCGGCCGGTGGCGATCGACTGGCCAGAGGCCACGCCACCGCACTTGAGCGATCCCGAGGAAGTGCCCGAGCACGCCCGCGGCGCCGTGGAGTCGCTGCTCGCGCAAGCCGGCGTGCGCCTGGAGAACCTGCGCCTCGCCGCCGAACGCGCCGCTGCCGAGCGCGCCGCGGTCGAGATGCGCGAGGCCGCCACCGTGGCCGAGTTGCGCGCGTTGCAGGCGCAGGTGCAGCCGCACTTCCTGTTCAATGCGCTCAATGCGCTGGCCTATCTGATCGAGACCGATGTGTTGGCCGCGCAGCGTTTCACCGGGCGGCTCGCGGACATGCTGCGCTACACCGTCGAGGCCGGAAAGCGTCCGGTCGCGTTGCTCAGCGACGAGTTGGCGTTCGTCGAGGACTACCTGGGAGTGGCGCGCGAGCGCTACGAGAACCCACTGCACTTCCGCTTCAAGGGCGATCCGGGCTTGCTGAGCTGCAGCGTGCCCCCGCTCTTGCTGCAGCCATTGGTCGAGAACAGCGTCAAGCATGGCGTGGCAAGCGCCGGGGCGTCGCTGCGCATGACGCTGGATGCGAAGACCCGCGACGGCTGGCTGGAGCTGGATTTCACGGACGACGGTTGCCCCAACGACCAGCAGCGACCGGGGCTGGGTGTGGGGCTGGAGAATCTGGAACAGCGCGTGCGGCGTTTCGCCGGTCCGCACGCGAGCGTGTACTCGGGCAGGCGTGAGAACGGCGGATTCGTCGTGAGCATGCGCTGGCCCGTCTCCTCGGGAGGCAACACATGACCGCGCCCACCCGCCTGCGTGTGGTGATCGCCGATGACGAACCGCGTGCACGGCAATACATGGAGAAGTTGTTGTCCGAGCACGATGGCGTGGAGGTGTTGGGCGTGGCCAAGAGCGGCGGCGAAGCGCTGGCGTTGATTGCGCGCACCAAGCCCGACGCCGTCTTCCTCGATATCCAGATGCCCGACCTGTCGGGCCTCGAAGTGGCGCGGCATCTGAAGGGCGATGACGCCCCCATCGTGGTGTTCGTGACCGCCTACGACCAGCACGCGATCGAGGCGTTCGAGTTGGCCGCTCTGGACTATGTGCTCAAGCCCATACGGCGTGAGCGCCTCGCCGAGACGCTGAAGCGGGTGATGGCGGATTCCGAGGCCGGCGCGCGGCGTTCGGGCAACAGCGCCGCTGTGCGCGAAGCGTTGGGTAGCGAGCCGCTCAAGACCAACGCGCAGCCGCTGCATCGCCTGCCCGTGCGGCACCGGCGCGAAGTGAAGCTGCTCGATCTGGCTGATGTGCCGCTGATCTTCTCGCGTGATCGATTGGTGCTGGCGCGCAGCGAAGCCAAGGAGTTCCTGGTGGACTACACGCTGCAGGAGCTCGAAGGCCGGTTGCCCGAGGGCCTGTTCGTGCGTGTGCACCGCGGCGCGCTGGTGAACCTGAATGCGATCGAGAGCTACGGCGCCGAGGACGGTGTGTTGGTGCTGCGGCTCAAGGATGGCACGCGGGTCGAGGCGAGCGAGCGGCGGGCGGCGGAGGTAAGGCGGAAGTTGCGGTAGACTTTCCCGGGGCCGATGTGACCCGGGGAGGTTTGGTGCGCCGAACTGCGTGGAATCCTGCCAAGTGCTGGAGCGTGGGGCTCGCGCTTGGCATGTGCGCGTGCATGACGCCGCGCGCATCGGCCATGCCCTCCGGCCGCGCGTGGATCCCATTCACGGTGATGGATGTGGCGGGGTCCACGGACTATCTGGGAATGCCCAGGCTCGACTACGACGAAGGGGGCGCGCCGCGGTTCGTCATGGCCGTTCGCTGGGAAGGGTCGCCACGACATCTCTGGTCCAACTTCGAATGGGCCGACTCCGGTTGGGTTCGAACAATCATCTCCGATGTCCGTGCCGGCTACTGGCCTGAGTTCGCTATCACTTCTTCTGCGAACCGAGCAATCGCATTCCTGAGCTACTACGACGTGGCCACGGGTCCGTTCGCCACCTGGCTTGCCATCAGCGGAGAAGGCAGGAGTGGTGTTGCTTCGCCGGACTCGGTCAGTCTCACCACCACCCAAAGCACCGAGTACGGAGCAGCTGCATCCGCGACTCGCCGCTGGGCCATCCGCAGCGAGCAGCGTGCGCCCGAGTACGAGTTCCACGTCCGGGTGTTCTACTCCGACACTCTGCGCTCGTGGCACGAAGTGCCTCGCCTCGGTCTCGACGAGGACCACTGCACCATCGCCCCGCTCGGCGACACCACGGCGATGGTGGTCTACGCCGGCCTGTCGGGTCTGCAGTACGCCATCCTCGACGGCACGCAGTGGCGCGAGACCGGCAACCTCGATCCGCGACCCTTCAACGCCTCGCACCCGCGGCTGCGGTTGCGGCGCTCGGGTGGGCTG
>JANLOU010000524.1:0-2832 GCA_031366735.1 Candidatus Eiseniibacteriota bacterium | reverse complement strand
CCTACTTCGTCCCGGCCTTGACCTCGGCCAGCGTTGCCCGATAAACGGAGTCGCGTTGCACTCCGCTCGCGACGGCCCGCTCGGCCCAGGTGCGCGCTTGGTCGAGTTGCTTGTTCTGGCGCAACAGGGCGATTGCAAGGTTGTTCATCGCGTCATAACTGGTCGAGGAATCACGCAGTGCCAAACGGTAGTGCTTCTCTGCCGATTTCCACTCGCCCTTGGCTGCCTCGATATTCCCCAGATTGAACCGGGCGCGGGCGTCGTGGGAATCGAGTCGCAGTGCCTTGCGATACTCTTTGCTCGCCGCGTCGAGCTGGCCACTCGACTCATAGACCACTCCCAGGTCGTTGTGCTCACTCGCCGAGAGGGCGTCGTGCAGCACCACGAGGTGGGCGCAACCAGCCAGCAGCAGACTGCTCATCAGGCCTACGAGCAATCGTGCACCCGTGCAGACTTTCATGGTCGCTCCGGTCGGATCACGAGGGCCAACGAACCCGTTGTCCGCCACCGTTTGAGGAAATCCTCGACGCGGATCCTGCGCGGATTCGCTCGTCCATCGTTCATCGTGAGGTTACCGCTTGCGGAGTCCCAGCCAGTCACCACGCCATAGTGTGCCACGGTGAAGGGCGGGCGACCGTTCTGGTACAGGACGATCGGTGGTGCGCCGGCGACAAGCAGCGCGCGCAGTGAATCGGGGGTCAGCGCGGAGACCGTTGCCACGAACCCGGCTCGGCGCGCAGCCGCCGCAAGATCGGTGACCAAGGACCCGCGCAACGCGGGATCGTACGCCCGTTCGGCTTCACGCACAGCTTCACTGGAGGCACCGTAGTAGCGCAGAACCATCTCCAGCGCAGCCTGACCGCAACGCTGCGGCGTCTGCTCCACGACGGGCACATCCAGAGACGTCCGGATCGCACTGGGCGACCCGGACGTCGGTACAGCGGATGAGGCCAGCATCCACGCGACTGCCAGCCCCCAGACTCTCATCGAATCACGACATCGTGCCGCGTCAGCTTCAGGATCACGATGACCAGGATCACCACGACCAACACGCCGATGAGCGCGCCCGTGGCGTCGCCACCGCTCGGCAAGCCCTTGGTGGCGCTGGCGAGTGAGTGCAGATCCTGATCCGACATGCTGGCCAACTTCACCTGCGCGTCGGCGGGGTTCATCCCGTAATCTTGCAGCTTCTGCGCCACGACCTTGTTCTCCAACGCGCGCTGCGCGATCAGCATGTCCGCGTCCCGCGTCGAACCGATCGCGGTGGTCCCAGAGGACTGGGACGGAGCCATACCGGCGAAGGCCGGGCTGATCTCCAGCGTGCTCATGCACAGCACCAACAGGATCGCGGTCCAGCATCGAAGCACCTTCGGGAATGTCTGCATGACGGATCTCCAGATGAAAGTGTGAGTTTCCCATGAACCTGCCGAATGCATTTCGGACAGCCTACCGCTTGATCTGCTTCAACACTGCCTTGTTCAGGACCTTGAACTCCACCCGCCGATTCTGTGCCATGCTCTCCGGGCTGTTGTTCTCCACCAACGGCTGCGATTCGCCATACCCGCGAGCAGTCAGCTGCGTTGCCCGGAGCCTGGGGAAGTGCGCGAGCAGGTAGCTGCGCACGGCGACCACGCGCTGCTTGCTGAGCCCCAGATTGTAGGCCTCGCTCCCGCGCGGATCGGTGTGCCCCCCCACCTCGACCTGCAGCTGCGGCCACTTGCTCAGCACCTCGCCCACCACATCCAGCGTATGCCGGAACTCAGGTCGGATCATGGCTTTGGCCGTTTCGAACTTCACATCCTGTAAACGGATCATGCCCGTGTCGAGCAGTTCGGTCTCGAGCTGCTGCGCCTCGGTCCGGGGGCAACCCTCCGGATCGACCCTCGAGCCGGCGGGAGTATTGGCGCAACGGTCGAGGCCGTCGCACACGCCATCGCCGTCCGAGTCGATCGGGCATCCCCGGCCATCCACCACGCATCTCGCCAAGGTGTTCGCGCATTGGTCCGGACCGTCGCAGACGCCGTCATGGTCGGAATCGACGGAACATCCTGCGGCGTCCACTTGGCAGCCCTTGGGCGTGTCGGCGCACTGGTCGACGCCATCGAAGACGCCGTCTCCATCGCGATCCATCGGGCAACCACTGCGGTCGACTGTTGCCCCGCGCGGCGTGCCTGCGCAGCGATCGAGGCCGTCGCAGACGCCGTCGCCATCGGAGTCCACCGAGCAACCCATTGCATCGACCTTGCAGACGATGGGCGTGTCCGGGCACTTGTCGAGCCGGTTCGGAACACCGTCCCCATCCTTGTCACGGTCCCCGCCTCCCAGCGCGAGCGTCAGCCCGGCGCCGAGGACGACATGATCGTAGTGCGCCAGATTCCAGTTCGTCTTGGGCACCAGTAGGACATTGCGCGCTTCGAGCCTCAGGCGTAACGCATCGGTGAGTCGCACGAATACCCCGGCAGCCGCCTCTGCGACACCATCGTGTTCGTCGGGACTGACCCGTGGCTTGAACTCCGAAACGCCGCCTCCCAAAGAGAGGAATGGGTTGATTACACGGGATGAGGGCGACATCAGCAGCAGGTTCGCGGACAGGTGCGACCACTTCAGGTCGGCCTCGGTCTTGGTGATCCCGCCCGCGAACTCGAGCCAGAGCGGCGAAGCCAAGCGTGCGCTGATGCGTCCACCAAGATAGACACCATCGGCGCGCTGGACCCCGACCGAGTCCGTCAACTCGCGGTCGAATCGGGTCCATCCCACGAACGGCGTGAGCTGGAAGACCTCGTCGGAAGCCGCCGCCATGGGGGGACGAAGCATGATCACCGCGAGGATGAC
>JANLOU010000493.1:0-10279 GCA_031366735.1 Candidatus Eiseniibacteriota bacterium | reverse complement strand
GGAAGCGCGCGTCGTTGCCGCCCATCATCCACGACAACAGGTTCACCAGCTTCTCGCGCGACTCGCGCAGCGTGCGGTCGGAGCTGGGCTTCAGCTGGGGCGTGCGGTGGATGACATTGTAGCCGTCGATGATGATCAGGTGGTCCATGAGCGCCTCATGCGGGGTGGGTGGAGCATGAGGTTCGGGCATGGGGGATGGGGCGTCAACGCGAAGGTGGGCCGGGCCACCGCTCGAGTCGCCTTCGTGCGCTGAGCGCTACTGCCCGCCTTGCGCCGTGTGCACGATCCGTCCGCCGTTGCCCACCGCCCAGCCGCGTTGGGTGTCCACGAACCACACATCGTTCAGCGCCTGCGCGCTGTTGGCAGTCTGCGCGGACCACGAAGTGCCGCCATTGATGGTCTTGAGAATCAGGCCAGAACCATTTGCCCCGACCGCATAGGCGGTCAGTGCGTTGGCCACATGCAGACCCTCGAGCGCGTTCGAAGCGCCAACATTCGAGAGGTTCCATTGCAGCGAATCCACGGTGGCACTGGTCGAGGCCACCGCACCGCCTGCCCCAACAGCCCACGCGGCCGTGTTGCTGGAGCGCCACACCGCCTTGAGCGCCGACCCGGTCACGGCGGGCTGCACCACATACCAACTGGCGCCGCCGTCATGCGTGCCCACGATCGTGCCGCCTTCGCCCACCGCCCAGCCGTTCAGCGTATCGCTGAACGAGACGCTGTTCAGCTGCGAAGCAGTCGGGTTGCGCAGCGTCCATGAGTTGCCGCCATCGATGGTCTTGGCGATCGTTCCGCTCGCGCCCACCGCCCAGCCGTGCGCCGCATCGGTGAACCATACGCCGAACAGGTTCGATCCCGTCCCCACATTGGTCAGGCGGGTCCAGTTGGTGCCGCCGTCGGTGCTGCGCATGATCGTGCCGGAGAAACCCACCGCGAAGCCCAGGCTGGTGGAGGGGAACCAGACATCATTCAGGTTGAACGAGGTCGAGCTGGCGCGGCCGAGCCAGGTGACGCCGGCGTTCGTGGTGGCGAGCACCGTTCCGGCGTCGCCCACCGCAAAACCCTTCTGGCCGTCACTCAAGAAATACACGCCGTTCAGATTGTTGGCCGTATTGCTCGTCTGCACCGCCCAGCCGTTCTGCGCATACACGAACACGACCGAGGTGTCGGCCTTGCCGCCGGCCGAGGCGATCAGCAGTGCAAGGCCCTCGGCCAGTGCGGTCACTCTGCCGGAGTTGCTCACGCTGAACACGGCGGGATTCGTGCTGGTCCAGTTGAACGAGGCGCCCGCGACGGTGGCGCCGTTGGTGTCGATGGCCGCGGCCACGAAGACGCGCGTCTGTCCCACTTGCAGCGTGTCCGTGACCGGCGTCAGCACCACTGCCGAGAGCGGCGGCAAGGGCGGCGCGGTGGTCTGGGCGTCACCACAACCTGCGATCCCCGCGGCCAGCGCCAACAGCGCGCACGCGAAGAACGAACGAAGCAGCGAAAGGCAAGATAGTGGGCGCATGCCGTGGCTTCCCCTTGAAGGTAGTGGCGGCGGTCCGGGTTCAGATGGGTTATCGGCCGGTCCGATGGCCATTCTGCACCCCCATGTCGGCGGGTGGGTAGGCCCTTCCGCCACGGGGGGTTGGCCGGGGCCCGAGGGGTCGGCTAGTGTTCGCCTCCGCGTCCCCGGGTTGGGGCGCTGCGGGCCGCCGAAGCGGCCCTCCCCTGCCGCCAAGAGGTCTCCATGCTCGAGGTCCGCAACGTCACCAAGGTATACGACGACCGCAAGGTCGTGAACGATGTCACATTCGATGTGAAGCCGGGCGAGATCTTCGCGCTGCTGGGCCAGAACGGCGCCGGCAAGACCACGCTCATCCGCATGATCACCGACATCACGCGCCCCGACAGTGGCAGCATCATGCTGGAGGGCCAGCCGGTGACCAGCCCCTCGCGCCCCCGCATCGCCTACCTGCCCGAGGAGCGTGGCCTGTATCGCAAGGTCTCGGTCCTCGAGGCGCTGGCGTACTACGGCGAGCTCAAGGACCTGAGCCACAAGGAAGCTCGCCGTCAGGCGGTGGAACTGCTCGAGGAAGTGGAGTTGGCGGGCTGGGCCAAGAAGCATGTGCACGAGCTGTCGAAGGGGATGCAGCAGAAGGTGCAGATGTGCACGGCGCTGATCGGCGACCCCAAGCTGCTCGTGCTGGACGAGCCCTTCAGCGGGCTCGACCCGGTGAATGTGAGACTGCTCGAGGATATCTTGAAGAAGCGTCGCGAGACCGGCGTCACGGTGCTGTTGTCCACGCACCAGATCAACAAAGTGGAGCAGTTGTGTGACCGCTGTCTCATGATCCACCGCGGCCACATGGTGCTGTACGGCACGGTGCGCGAGATCCGCCGCCAGTACGCCGAGCATGCGGTGTACGTCTCGGCCTCCACGCCGATCCCTGGCGACATCGAGGGCGTGATCCGCGTGGAGCGCGCGGACCATTACTCCAAGCTGGTGCTGCAACGCAGCGCCGAGGCTGGCGCAGTGCTCAAGTCACTCATCGCCCGGGGCGTGGCGGTGGACTCATTCCAACCGGCGCAACCACCGCTCGAGGACATCTTCCGCCATGTGGCGGATACCGGGTCCGGCTTGGATCAGGGCCGCAGCGGCAAGTTGGGCGACGATGCGATTGCGGCTCTGAGCGGAGGTGTGCGATGAAGTTCTCGATGAGTCGGGCGATGACCATTGCCCGCCGCGAATACCTGACCACGATCAAGCGCAAGGCGTTCCTGTTCACGGTCATCGCCATGCCGGCGTACTTCGCGTTCGTGATGACCTTCTCGGTCTCGCTGGGGTCCAAGGCGGCCAAGCGCGCCATGACCGAGACCAACACCATCGCGTTGGTGGACTCCACCGGTCTGCTGGCCGAGACGCCGCCACAGATGACCGTCGAGATCGTCGAGGATGCGAATCCATTCGACACCAGCAAGAAGGCCCCGGTCACGAACCGGTTCGCGGCGGATGTGCGGCGGTTTCCCACCGAAGCCTCCGCCAAGGCCGCGCTACAGAAGAATGAAGTGCAGCAGGTGTTGGTGCTGCCCGCCAACTACATGACCGAGGGCAGTGCGCGGCGCTATTCCAAGAACGCCGGCATCATCGGCTCCTCGGGGCGCGAGCGAGCATTGTTGCGCTGGCTGACCGGGGCGCTGTTGGCGGGACACCTCGATTCCTCGCTGGCCGAGCGCGCGGTGCGACCGGGCAAGGGGCTGGTCAACTACCAACTCGATGACAAAGGCCAGTTCGTCCTGCAGAACGACCTGCGCGAGATGCTCACTTTCATGGTGCCGCTCGCGCTGGCCATGCTGCTTGCCACATCGATCGTGACGGGCGGGCAGTATCTGTTGCAGGGTGTGGCCGAGGAAAAGGAGTCGCGCATCCTCGAGTCGCTGCTGTGCACCGTGAGCACGGATGACCTCATGGTGGGCAAGTTGATCGGTCTGGGCGGCGCGGGACTCACGCTGGTCGGCACATGGGGCCTGGTGAGCAGCTATTTCGGCGCCCCCATGCTGGCGGTGGCGGACTTCAACATGCCGTTCACCACGCTGGCGATCGCGGCGGTGTATTTCCTGCTCGGGTACACCTTCTATGCCAGCATCATGACGGGCATCGGCGCGGTCACGAACAATATGCGCGAAGCGCAGCAGTTCGCGTGGATGTTCACATTCGCGAATTTCATCCCGTTCATCACGATGACGGCGACCATCAATGATCCCAACAGCGGGCTTGCCGTGGGTCTGTCGATGTTCCCCATGACCGCGGCAACCGAGATGATGTTGCGCCTGGGAACGGGAGCAACCGTGCCGGTCTGGCAACTCGCCACCTCCATGGGCATTCTGGCAGCTTCGGCGTGGATCATGCTCATGATCTCGAGCCGCGTGTTCCGGATCGGGCTGCTCATGTACGGCAAGACCCCGAACCTGCCCGAGATCCTCAAGTGGGTCACCAGCAAGGGATGAGACACCGGCATTGAGCGACTTGCCGCCACTCGCCGACGGGTTCCCCCGTTGGCGAGTGTTCCCTGCGATCGGGTTAGGCGTGATCATGGCCACGCTCGATATCAGCGTGGTGAACATCGCGCTGCCCACATTGCAGCGCTCGTTGCATGCGCCATTCACCACGGTCGAGTGGGTAGTGCTCGCGTATGTGCTCACCATCACGGGGCTGTTGCTGTCGGCGGGGCGGCTCGCCGATCTGCGCGGACGGCGGCGCGTCTACGCCGCAGGACTCGTGGTGTTCACCGCAGCTTCGGCGCTGTGCGGCATGGCTCCCACCGTGGGCGTGCTGATCGCGGCGCGCGTGTTGCAGGGCGTGGGCGCCGCCCTCGTCTCGGCGAATGGCTCGGCATTGCTGGTGAGCGCATTTCCCCTTGCGGAACGCGGTCGCGCGCTGGGCGCGTTCGGCGCCATGGTGGGTGTTGGCTTGGCCATCGGCCCGGTACTGGGCGGGCTCGTGGTTCAGACTTTCTCGTGGCGCTGGATCTTCTTCGTGAACCTCCCGCTCGGGCTCTTGACGCTGTGGCTGCTGTTCACGCGCGTGGCTGACGAACCTCCCGCGCGCGATGCGCATGCGATCGACGCGCCCGCTGCGCTGATCTGGAGTGCCGCACTCGTCTCGCTCATGCTGGCCATCTCGCGCGGCCCGGTGCTGGGCTGGCGCCATCCCGCGATTGCCGGCTGGTTCGCGCTGGCGGTGCTGCTGCTCGCGCTGTTCGCGTGGATCGAACGGCGCAAGCCCCACCCCATGCTGCCGCTGGCGCTGCTGTTCTCGCCGCTCGGGTTGGCGGTGTCGCTCACATTCCTGGGCCAGATGCTGTCGATCGCGGTGGGATTCCATCTGCCGCTCTACTTCGAGGATGTGCTCGGATTCAGCGCGGCCAAGAGCGGCAGTTGGCTCGCAGCGCTGCCCGTGGCAGCCCTGTTGATCGCACCCTTTGCGGGGCGCATGGCCGATGCCTTCGGCGCCAAGCCGCTGACCGTGGGTGGCATGGCGCTCACCGCGGTGGGGTTCTGGGTGCTCTCGGATGTGGGCACGGCGCCCCACCCGTTCCACCTGATCGGCGGCATGCTCATGATCGGCGCGGGTCAGGGGTTGTTCGCCGTGCCCAACGCCAGCGCGCTCCTGTCCTTGGTGCCGCGCGAACAACTGGGGATCGCTGCGGGCCTTCAAGGCACCGCCCGCAATCTGGGCATCGCCACGGGTTCGGCCGTGATGGGCGCCATCGTGGCCTCGCGCTATCGCACGCACGGCGGCGGTGTGCTCGCGAGCACCACTTCGGGCGGCGTGGAGGCTCCGGCGTTCGCTGCGGCGACGCACGACGCCTATGTCGCCATGGCGGTCCTGGCCGGGTTCGCTGCCTGGGTGGCGTGGCGGCAGCGGGCTGCACCCCCCCCGACGCGTCGCTGACCGGCAGCGGCACCCCCGCAAGGGCTGGCGCGGCCCCGTCGGGGCCGGCCCGGGCTGGGCGGACTGGCCCGAACCGGCCACCCGTGTGGCGTTTCGCGACAGCGGTGGTGCAGTTCCGGGCGGCCAGCGCCCCCCAAGAAACCCCTTGAGTAGGACCCACCCACGCATTCACAATCACTTACGAGCAGTCGGGGGCCGTTGGACCGCTGGGAACGGTACTTGCAGTCCATCGAACCGGAAGTCGGCCTGTGAGCCGACGCCACCATCTGCTGCAAGAGCCCGAAGGCGGCCAGTAAAGACCTGGGTCCGAGAGACCCCTGTCGCCAGTTGGGTCGGGCAAGGGAAGAAGGCAACAAGCGCCAGAAAACCCACGTCTCTCTTGTGCAAGCGGTCGGGTCTTGTGATCCCTCCGCATGAAACGGGGTCGCCCGGTCCATGGCCGGGCGCTTTCGTTTTTCGGGGGGCCGTCAGCGCCCGCTGCCGCCACCTTGCATCGCCCCTCCTGCCCCGCCACACTGGCCCATTCATGCGCCAACTCCGCATCGGCCTCGCCCAGATCAATCCCACCGTTGGGGACCTCGACGGAAACTGCGCCCTCATCGCGGCACGGATCGCGCAGGCGCGCACGCTCGGCGTGGAACTGCTGGTGTTTCCCGAGATGGTGGTGCCCGGCTATCCCCCTGAGGACCTCCTGCTGCGCCCAGCCTTCATTGCGCGGACGATCGAGAAGACCCGCGAGCTGGCGCCGTTGACCGAAGGAATGACCGTTGTGGTGGGCAGCATCGAGCGGGATGTGGACCTGTATAACTCCGCAGCCATCCTGCACGACGGCCACTGGATGGGCACCGCGCGCAAACGCTACCTGCCCAACTATGGCGTGTTCGACGAGAACCGCTACTTCGCCTCGGAGCGCCGCAGCAATGTGTTCTCGCGCGGGGGCATCGTGTTCGGCGTGAATGTGTGCGAGGACATCTGGCTCTCGGGCGGACCCTCCGAGGAGCAGGTGGTGCGAGGCGGCGCGGAGATCATCCTGAATGTGTCGGCGTCGCCGTATCACGCACACAAATCGACCGAGCGCCGCCGCATGCTCTCCACCCGCGCCGCGGACAACCTTGCGATCGTGGCGTATGTGAACTTGGTGGGCGGACAGGACGAGATCGTGTTCGATGGCGCCAGCCTGTTGCTCGACCAGCAGGGCCGGGTGATCGCCGAGGGAAATGCGTTCGCCGAGGATCTGGTGGTGGCGGACATCGACCTGGACGAGGTGTTCAACGCGCGCCTGCACGACACGCGGCTGCGGCGCGAGCGCCAGATGGAGGAGGACGAACCCCTCGAACGGATCGAGCTGCCCATGGCGTCCCCGCCGCAGCGCGAATCCGGCGGCAGTGGGGCCACGCGCCCTGCGCTGGTCCCGCGCCCGCCACGCGCCGAGGTAGACGAGTGCGCCGAGATCTACCAAGGATTGGTCCTGGGGCTGCATGACTATGTCACCAAGAACGGCTTCGACAGCGTGGTGCTGGGGCTCTCGGGCGGAATCGATTCGGCGCTGACCGCGGCCATCGCAACCGATGCATTGGGTTCGGCGCATGTCGTCGGCGTGTCGATGCCGAGCGAGTACACCTCGAGCGAGTCGCAACGCGATGCCGAGCTGCTGGCGAAGAACCTGGGGCTGAGATTCCACACGCTGGCGATCCGCTCGGTGATGGAGAGCTACGAATCCGCGCTGGCGCCCGCGTTCGCCGGAGTGCCACGCGATATCACCGAGGAGAACCTGCAGGCGCGCATCCGCGGCAACTACCTGATGTCGCTGTCCAACAAGTTCGGCTGGCTGGTCGTGACCACCGGCAACAAGAGTGAGACCTCGGTGGGCTACAGCACGCTCTACGGCGACACCGCCGGGGGATTCGCCGTGCTGAAGGATGTGTACAAGACGCAGGTCTACGCGCTCTCGCGCTGGCGTAATCAACAGCGGCCGGTGATCCCCGAGCACACCATCACGCGCGCACCCAGCGCCGAGCTACGCCCCGACCAGACCGATCAGGATTCCCTCCCGCCGTATGACGCGCTGGACGAGATCCTCAAGCTGTATGTCGAGGACGACCGTGCCATTGGCGAGATCGTGCGCGCGGGGCACGACGAGGCGCTGGTGCGCAAGGTGGCTCGCATGGTGGACCTGGCCGAGTACAAGCGGCGCCAGAGCCCGCCCGGGATCAAGATCACTCCGCGCGCGTTCGGCAAGGACCGCCGCCTGCCCATCACGAATCGCTGGCGGGGCTGAGATTCCGTCGGATCAACGGGTTCGAAAGATGACCTTGCGGGCAGTGGCGGCGATCGCGACGACCGCCGGGTGGCTCAGGCGCCGCTCCGCAGAAATAGCGTAGAAGCGCTGCCGCAGCGTGCCCACGCGCCCCACGACCTTCAGCCGATAACGCCGGAGCACTTCGGCCTCGATGGCGGTGGGGCCTGCGAACACCCCGACGCCTTCCTCGCCCAACTCCTTGACCAGCGCGCTGTCATCGATCTCGCCCACGATCCGCGGCCTCAGTTCCTGTGCCTCGAACCAGCCTTCCAAGGTGCGACGCAGCGTCGCGTTGCGGCCCGGAAGCAGGAACGGGGCTCCGTCCAATGCGCGCGGGAACTTCCCCCCCAGGCTTGTCGCGACGCGAGCGCTGGCGAAGAAACTGGTACCGCACTCGCCCAGCAGGTGACTGAATAGCCGGACGCGCAACTCGGGTCCGGCCGGGGCATCGGCCAACACCAGGTCGACGCCGTGCACCGCCAGTTCCGCGAGGAACCCCTCCAGCGAACGGTCCTCGCGACAGATGAGCCGTACGGGCTCGCGAAGGCGCAGGGCTGGCTCGAGCAGCTGACTGACGATCGCCTTGGGCAACGCGTCCGTGACCCCGACCACGAGCCGAAGCGGACGGCCCGATCCGCGCCCCTTGACGGTCTCGAGGAACTCGCGCCCGAGCGGGAAGATCTCCTCGGCATAGCGATACGCGACGCGCCCCACTTCGGTGAGCACCAAGCGCCGGCCTTCGCGCCGGAAGAGTTTCTCGCCCAGCACTTCCTCCAGTCGCCGGATCTGCCCACTGATGGTCGGCGCCGCAAGCCGAAGCTCCTTGCCCGCGCGAGTGATGCTCCCTTCGCGCGCGACCATCCAGAAGTACAGGAAGTGATGGTAGTTGAGCCATTCCATGAGAACAGCATACCTCGGTTTTAACGAACATTCATGTCTGAACTTCCTTATTTTGCGCAAGTCGCACAGGCCCGATTGTCCTCATGTGCCTCGCGTGGTGCGAGCACGAGCCCGAGGAGGAAGCGAAATGTCCGCCCCCAAGCAACTTCAGACGGCCGAGCGCACGCACCCCGACACGACAGACGCGGTGGCCTGCGAGTTCGTGCAGAAGCACCGCCCGCGGCTCGCCCTGGCATTCCTTGCCGCTTCGCTCATGCTGTGCGGCAGGCCCGCGGCCGCCGAAGCACTGGCGCGCCTTGCACAGCCGCCACAGGTCGTCATCGGCGAGGCGCTCGAGCGTCTCGAAGCCGGAAATCGGCGCTACACGACGGGGAAGCTCCTGCACCCACGCCAGAATGCCAGGCGCCGCTCCGAGCTGGCCACCGAGCAACATCCGTTCGCGATCGTCCTCGGCTGCGCGGACTCACGCACTTCGCCGGAGGTGCTGTTCGACCAAGGGCTTGGTGATCTGTTCGTCGTGCGGGTGGCTGGCAATGTTCTCAACGACCATATTCTCGGCAGTATCGAGTATGCGGTCGAGCACCTGGGCGCTCGGCTCGTCGTCGTGCTTGGCCACGAGCGCTGCGGTGCCGTCAGGGCCGCCCGGGATATGGTTGCCGCGAAGACCGAGGCCCCACCGCATATCAACTCGTTGGTCAATGCGATTCGACCAGCAGTGGAGGCTGTCCCCGGGTCCGACCTGGAAGCCATGACCCACGCCAACATCCGCTCCGTGGTTCAAGGTCTGCGCTCATCCGCCCCGACGCTCAAGGGCAAGGTGGACAGTCGGGAGATCACCGTGACGGGCGCCTATTACGACCTCGACACAGGCAAGGTTACATTCCTCGAAACGGCGCAGGCCGAGTGAGCTTCCCGGCTCGAGCACCCCGGATGGTGGCCGCAGGACTCGAGCCGGGAGCCTGACCCTGGGTGCCACCGCACATCCTGTTGTCCCCTGTCCATAGGAGACCCCATGACACACGAGCAGTGGCTCTGGATCGGGTTCAACGCATTCATCGTCGGAATGCTCGTGTTGGATCTCGTGGTGTTCCACAAGAATCCGCACGAGGTGAAGTTCAAGGAAGCCGCGGGATGGAGCCTGTTCTGGATCTCGCTCGCGCTCGTGTTCAACGCCGGGCTGTGGTTCGTTCGGGGTCAGCAGGCGGGGCTCGAGTTCCTGACCGGCTACCTCATCGAGAAGTCGCTGAGCGTGGACAACCTGTTCGTGTTCCTGCTGGTGTTCTCCTACTTCGGGGTGCCCGCGAAACACCAACACGGGGTGCTGTTCTGGGGCATCCTGGGGGCGCTTGTGTTGCGCTTCTGCTTCATTATCGTGGGCATCGAACTGCTCGAGCGATTCCATTGGCTGATCTATCTGTTCGGTGCGGTGCTCATCGTTTCGGGCGTCAAGCTCTGGCAGGAGAAGGAGAAGAAGGTCGAGCCCGAGAAGAACCCCTTGGTGCGGCTGTTCCGTCGCTTCGTCCCCGTGACGCCGGACTACCACGAGGGCAGATTCTTCGTGCGCCAAGCGGGCCGGCTCGCGGCGACGCCGCTATTCGTGGTACTGCTCGTGGTCGAGACCACGCAAACCGGCCCGCGCA
>JANLOU010000484.1:0-1690 GCA_031366735.1 Candidatus Eiseniibacteriota bacterium | reverse complement strand
CGGCCCTGGCCCAATGCCACGGGGCTGCCGGACAGGTTCACGGTTCCAAGCAGCGCGGCGTCGCGCCACACCTGCACCACGCCATTCGAGAACGCCCGCACACCCAGGCGCTGGCCCGCGGCAATCGCTCCCGGCAGGGGGCTCCCCTGCTCCACCCAGCCGACCTGCGCGTTCCAGATGCTCACGCGCGTGATGGCGGCATCCACATCGAACCGCGCTCGGATCCTGGGCGCATCGAGCGTGACCTGCTGCGACTTGAGCAGCACATCCACGAGCGCGCCGGGCGCGGCGAGCGCGAGCGTCACGAATGCCTCTTGATCAGCGCCGAACGGAGCGCTCCAGAGCGCAGCGCTCCCGCCACTGCTCGCCACGCGCTGCGCGTTGATGGCAAGTGGGCCCGTGGCGCCCAGCCACGAACCGCCAAGCGGGCCATCCGCGCGGGTGAAGGGGTCCCGCACCGTGGTGGTCGGGAAGGAATCCGTCGCCGTCACCACGACCGCAATCGAGTCGCGCGACTCCCCGCCCTGCGGGTCGGAAACGGTGAGGATGGCCCGATAGTGGCCCGGGAAGCTGTAAGTGTGGGCGACGCTCGCGCCACTCGCCCCCGAGCCGTCGCCGAACAACCACAGCGAGGTCAGGGCATCGCCATCGGGATCACTGGACGCGGCACTGGCGAAGTCCACCCGCAACGGTTTCGCTCCCGCCCTGGGCGACGCGTTCGCAACCGCGACCGGCGGCCGGTTGGGCTGCGGTCCCACATAGCGCAGGCGGCGCACCTCATTGGTGAAGAGGGCGACATAGTAGAGGTCGCCGCTCACGGGATGCGCCACCCAGTCGACCGCGCCCTCGGTGTTCGTGGCGAAAGGCATGACCGAGACGAGTTCGTCGTTCGCATCGAAGGTTGCGACCCGCACCCAGTTCTGTCCGAAGTCCGAGAAGAAGTATGCGCCCCAGTAGGCGCTCGGATAGCGATCCGCCGTATAGAACGCGCCGCCGATGATGCTGTTCCCCACCGCGCCGGCAGGACTGGAGAGTTCGGCGCTCGTGTGGTGCAGCGTTAGCACTGGCGGCGTATGCGGCGAAGGGTTACTCGGCGTGCCGATGCTGGCGCAGCCTTCGTGGCTGGGGCTCGCATTCTGGTAGTTGGCGTTGGGTCCGAGTCCCTCGAAGCATGGCCACCCGAAGTTCTTGCCGCCCGTGCGCGTGACATTCAGGTCCTCATAGGTGATCCAGCCCACATCGCCGATGTAGAGCGTGCCCGGTGCGCCCATCGCGGCATCCAGATCACCCGTGCCGGGGCGAACCGTGAAGCGGAATGGATTGCGCAGCCCGTAAGCCCAGATCCGCGAACGGTTCGAGGTGACATCGCCATCGTAGAATGGATTGCTGGGATAGCCATGGCCCGTCGCGCGATCCAATCGCAACACCTTGCCCCCAAGGCTGGCAAGATATTGCGCACGGAAGGCACCAATATCCTCGGCGGAATCCGTGCGCGTCGCGCCGAACAAGCCGGGGTCCTGGCCGCCGGCGTCCGGACTGTTGTATTGCGCGCCGTCGCCGCAACTGACGAGCAGGCTGCCGTCACGCCCCCAGCGCAACGCTCCCTCGGAATGCGCGTCGGAGCCACGCGGGATGCCGGTCCGCCAACTCGCACCCAGCAGGATGGTGCGACTCGCAGGATCGATCACCG
>JANLOU010000452.1:0-11132 GCA_031366735.1 Candidatus Eiseniibacteriota bacterium | reverse complement strand
CAGCCAGTGCATGCCCGGTGCGAGCGAGGCGGTCTCGGGGAACGGCAGCGTGTGCCGGCCCGGGCCGAGCGAGGCGAGATCGCGCCACGCCACTCGGCGTCCCGCCAGGTCGAGCAGCTCGAGCGTGCCGGAGGCCTGCTGTGCGAGCGATAGCTCCACCGTGAGCGCACCGAGCCGCGCGGGATTGGGGCGCGCGCCGGCGAGCGCGAACTCGAGCACCTGCGGCACCTCGACCCAGGCGGCGGCCACGACCACGCGGCCCGAGGCATCGACGAGTCGGTACGCGAGCCGCTGGCCCGCGACCACATCGCGGTCCTCGTAGGTGAGCCGCTCGCCGCTGGTGCCCGAGGCATCGCCCAGGGCCTGCCAGGCGAGGCCATCGGTGCTGCGCTCGACGATGTACCGCTGCGCCGTGGCTCCCACGCCCCACCACTCGAGCCGCACGCCGTCCGCATCGGCCTGCACCGAGTGCAGCGCGAGCTGGGTGGGCACCAGGCCCTCGGGGACCAGCCGCTGTGCGCGGATGCTGGCGGCGTAGTTGTTCGGGTCGCGGTACCCCGACCATGTCACGATCGCCGAGCCGGGCAGCGAGGGGAAGATCGAGACGTACTCCTCGCTGTGGAACACCGACAACTCCACCAACGGCGCCCCGCCTGGCGTCCAGCCCGGGGCGACAGTGCCGTCGGCGAGGATGTGCTGGGCCCAGGCGAAGTCATACGGCGTGGACCGCACCCAGCCCGCGTAGGCGCCGCCGGCGCCATCGGAGGCGAGGCGCACGTTCTCGGCGGTGCCCGAGGCGGAGGACAGCGGGTTGCCGCCCACCTGCCAGCCGGGCGCGAGCGCTCCAGTGGGCGTGACGCGCGAGATCCAGGGCTTGCCGGTGCGCTGGTTGGTCCAAGCCACGAGCGCCCCGCCGGCGCCGTCGGTGCACATGCGGGCGTACCACTGCGTGCCGAGGCCCTGGTAGAGCGGCAGGCCGTCGGCGGGCCAGCCCGGTGCGCGCGTGCCGTCGGCGCGCAGGCGCGTCATGTAGATATCGGTCGTGGCACCGGTACCGGTCGAGGTGGGCGCCTCGCGGTTGTCGTCCCATGCGACATAGATGCCACCGGAACCGTCGGGGATGGCGCAGACGTCCTCGGCGAGGTACTGCTCGGAGACGAGGTCGCAGATGCGCACGCCCGCAGCGGGCCAGCCGGGCGAGAGGGTGCCGTCCGCGGTGATGCGCACGGCCCGTCCGAGGATACCGACGCCGGCCTGGTTGTGCATCCAGACCGCGAAGCAGCCCCCCGAGCCATCGGGGACGATCTGCTGGATCCCGGCACCCGGGTTAGCGGCCGCGATGAGCAGGCCCCCCGCCGGCCAGCCCGGGGCGAGCGCGCCCGAGGCCGACACGCGCAGGAGCCGGGCATCGAGGACCGTGTCGACGGTGGAGTAGATCCGGTCGTTCTGCCAGGAGATGAACACTCCACCGGTGCCGTCGGGCGTGATGAGCGGGAACCTAGCGATGAGTCGCCCGACCGCGATCCCGAGCCCGCGCGCTGGCCAGGTGGGGTCCAAGGCTCCGCTCGCCAGCGTGTGGGACAGGTAGAGATCGAGATCGTTGTAGCTGCGGTCGAAGAGCCAGAACGCGTCACCGGATGCTCCCGCCGCCGCGCCCTCTGGATTCTCGGATGTGTCCGTCACGGCGAAGGTGCGGCCCCCCTCTGGCCAACCCGGCGCAGGCATGCCCGTCGGCAGGAGCCGCTGGCTGGCGACATCTCGTTGGTTGCCGAAATTGCGGTTCTCGTCGAGCCATGTCACGAGTGCTCCGCCGTTGCCGTCGCCGGCGCCCCTGGCAACGAACACATCACCGCCTGCCACTTGGACGCCGTTCGGAGCCCACGCGAAAGGGAAGATGGCAGTGAGCGAGGCTGTGGTCAGGAGCATTGCCAGCATGGAGGATCCTCGGTCGGAGTCGCTAAGGAAGCAGTGTTGGGTTGATGTTCCCGCATCCGAATCGTTTTGTCATTGCAAAAGATATCGGCGTTAGTCATGTTCCATGGCGTCGTGCGTTCGTGCGTTCGTGGGTTCGTGCGATAAATCGTTGTTGGTTCCACCCGCAAGGAGGCCGTGATGCACCCGTTCCCCTTTCCCTCCACATGCCGCTGGCGTCCGAACCCCAGGCCCGCACCGGGCCTCATCACGCTCCTGGCTGCACTCTCCCTCGCCACATCCGCGATGGCCCAGTCCCCCTCGACGGTCGGGCAATGGAGCCAGCCCTCGCCCTCGCGCGTCTCCCCGAACACGACCGAGGAGTACACCCCGATCCATATGGCTTGGATGCGCGGCCAGGACGATTGGGAGACCAACCCGTCGAGCTTCCACAGCTTCCTGTTCTTCTGGGAGTCGCGAGTCGACGCGTGCGGGATCAGCCGCAAGTTCCAAGGGTCGCTCTACGGTTGGCGCCCGGGCGGCAACACGGACTGCGTCGGGACGATGCTCTCGAGCGGGTTCACGCCGCTGGACATCCCGGATGCCGAGCTGGACCCGGGCGGGGACGCGAACGGGCACAACATATTCTGTAGCGGGAATTCCATGCTCGATACTGGCGAACTCATCGCGGGGGGCGGAGCGGGCTCGGCAGAGAACAACGGCACCAAGCGCACGGCGCGCTTCAGTCCTCTACGCACCGGCAACCGCTGGGTGCAGCTGGACATGCTCGACCTGCCGAGATGGTATCCCACAATTGTCCAGACCGCATCGACTGACGTTTACTCCTACGCCGGTCTGCAGTACGCGCGCAGCCATATCATAGGCGGATCCATCGGGGTCGCCAACCCGCAGCCACAGGTCCCGGTCCCGGCCACGCTGGTGGCACGGCCCCGACTGAACGACAACGCCGGCTGGGACTCGGACCAGACACCGCTGGATGACACCGAGCCGGACGCTGATCCGAACGAACCGCATCCTCTGCCCCGCTTGTACGCGGGCGGCGGCGCGTACCGTGTCGAGTCTAACGAAGTCATTCGCACGGTAATGTTCGGCGGCAAGGATGGCAATGGAAATCTCAACAACGACGTCTGGTGGCTCAAGCACAACACTAACGCCGACGCGATCCAGGCGCAGGGCGGCCAGGACCTGTTGTCATGGTTCAAGTTCACCTCGTCCAACGGGCTGGGGCCTAGTTTCGGGCTCTGGAAACAGTCGGTGGTGGTGCAGGAACTGGGAGAGAAACCCGACGAGCGACCCACCTCGGTCGGGGATGTCTGGGTCTGGGGAGGGCAGACGGCCAACGGGAGCATCTCGAATGTGGTCTATCACGGTAAGGCGAATCAGTTCAACGCGCGCAAGTGGGACTGGACCCAGATCAACTTCAACCCCGCCGACCTGGCCCCTGCCGCGCGCTACCAGGCGAGCACCGCGTACGACGAGAAGAGCCACCGCATGATCGTGTACGGGGGCTACACCGCGAGTGGCTCGGTCATCGCCGACAACGAGGTCTGGGCGCTCGACCTCAACATCGCCGCCCCCGCATGGCACAAGCTGACCGCGGTCGCCGAGCAGACCGATGGCACGATCTATCGTCCCTCAGCGCTGGCCGAAGCCGCGCTCATCGCCGGCCCCTCGGCGGGCGAGCACATGCACGCGGCCGATGCGGCCAACCTCTACATGTACGGTGGTATGGCCGCGGGCGGAGCGGTCAACGGCGACGTGTGGCTGGTGTACTTCCCCAACACGACCTCCGTGGTGTGGAAGAAACTTCCGTTGAACGCCACTGTCGTCGGCCCGGGCGCGCGCCGGGGGGCCATCGCGCTGCGCGATGTGGATTCGTGGAACCTGCGCGTGTGCGGCGGCACCAACGCCGACGGCACGCCGACCGATGGCAAGATGTGGTTGCTGGACATTTACCGTACGAGCAACAACATCGCGTGCGACACGCAGGACCGGACGTGGAAGGCGCAGTACGACCCGGCGCATGGCTCCAACGGCAGGGTCGGCGCACTCGCCGTGTACGAGCCCTACGAGGTGCCGGCCAACTCGGTGGAGCGGATCGCGATCCCCGCGAGCGGCCCCGGGGACTGGACGACCAGCTCGCTGACGAGCCAGTCGCGCTTCCAGAACTTCTACCCGCTGCTGTTCCCGCTGGCCAACGGCCGGATCCTCGATGCCACCGCGCGGATCTTCGGCCGGGCCACCGACGTCTTCGACCCGGCGGCGGGAACCTGGGCTCAGTTCACCCCCCCGTTCCCGCAGGGACATGCGCTGCTGGACCTGCACAACGGCAGCGCGGTGATGCGCATGATGCAGGACGGATCGCTCGACATCCTGAAGGGTGGCAGCAAGGACTCCGATGGCTCGAAGACCCCCGCGAGCGGCCTGACCGCGCGCCTGCGAGTCGGGCTCTCGGGCAGCGCACTCGGCACCTGGACGGCGGCGGGCACTATGCTTCCTCGCGTCGACCACAACTTCGTCACTCTGCCCGATGGCAAGGTGCTGGCCACGGGCGGCGCGAACCTGAGCGACCAGGGGACTGAGAATGGCACCGTGGGCTCCGTTCCGGCCTACGCCGTGCAGACGCCGCAGCTCTGGGATCCATCGGGCAACGCCGGCGCAGGCTCGTGGTCGGCGCCGCTCGCCAATGAGGCCGTGTACCGCGGATACCACGCTACGGCGCTGGTTATGCCGGATGGGCGCGTCGTGACCGGCGGCGGCAACGACGAAGCGGTCAATGGCTACGATAAGCACCTGTTCAAGGTGTTCTGCCCACCGCAGCGGTTCAACCCGGACGGCAGCGTGGCGGCCGGCCCAACGGCGGTGAAGCTTCCGGATCGGATCGGCTACGGGGCCACCACGAGGATCGATGTCAGCACAACGGCGGCGGTCCAGAAGGTGGTGATGTTGCGTCCTGGGGCCGTGACGCATGGCTTCAACTCGAGCCAAGTGTATGCCGAACTTGTATTCGAGGTGTACCCCAGAGGCTGTGATCAAGGTGCACTGACCATCACCAGCCCACCGCAGGGTGCGGTGCCGCCTGGCGACTATCTGATGTTCGTCGTAGCGGGCGGACACTGGACGACCGGGCAGTGGGTCCGACTCCAGTCGGGCGTGGCGACACATTTCGCGGGCAGCCCGCCCGCGGACTGCAGCCCCCCCGGTTGCATCCCGACCGAGGCGGACCCGTTCTGCGACGGAGGCGATGGCGGTGGCGGGTTCTACCTGGGCGGGCACTCGGCGCACCGCGATCCCGGCGCACTCGCCGCGGGACCCGGCGAGGCGCTCCCGCCCACATGGGTCACCAACACGCTCTTCGCTGGCGCCGCCGATGGTGCCGAGTCCGCCGACCGACTCCGCCTGGACCCGGGCCCGGTGCAGGACGGCGCGGTCTCGCGCGTGCAACTTCGGCACCGCGGTGCGGGCAGCGATGCGTACACCCGCGTGCGGTTGCTGGCGGTGGACCATGCCGCGGGGGATGAAGCGCTGTCCACTCCGGACGGGGTCGTGGTGGGCGATCGACAGGCAGCGGTCTCGGTGCGCGATCTGGGCGGCATCGACATCTCGGCCACGGTCGGCTCGGCCGAGGGTCTCGCGCTCTCGGCGGGCGATGTCCTCACCGTGACGCTGCCTGCGGCGGCGGACGGCGGCTCGCTGTGGCTCGCAACGAGCGGCCATCCGGCGGACGAGGGTGGCATCCGCATCGAACAGCAACTCGCCGAGGGTTGGCGCGAGGTCGCCGTGCACACGCCGCGGGCACGGCGCGACATGCAGGTGGTGAGCGGGGTGGGCTCCAGCACGCTGCGCCTGGTAGCGCTGGGCCAGCATCGCCTGTACGGCATCGGGCGATTCGTTCCCGGGGCGGCCTCCACGCGCAACCTGCTGCCACCCGTCTCGCTGGATCACTCGGTGGCGGGGTCGATCACCCCGGACGGGGCATTCGAACTCGCATCGGGTGACCTGGCGTGGGTGGACTTCGCCACGCCGGCCACTGCCGCAGGTGCGGTGCGGGATTGGTTCCTCGAGGTGACCGGCACCCCGCAGGGCTACCGGCCGAGCACCGCGGCGCTCAGGTCGCGCCACGCCATCATCGAGGAGCCGAACGGGCGCATCACGTCCTTCCGGCTGGCGGGTGGCATCCCCAACCCGTCCACCTCGGGCGCCCGGGTGCTGTTCGAACTGCCGCGGGCCGCGACGGTGCGGCTCGAGGTGTTCGACATGCAGGGGCGGTTGGTGCGGACCGTGGAGGAGAGCTTCGAGCCGGGCGTGCGCAGCCTGGTGTGGGACCGCCGCACCACGAGCGGCGAGTACGCACCGCGCGGGGTGTACCCGATCCGCGTGAGTGCGGGCAGTGAGCGCGCCAATGGCAGGCTCACGGTGAGGTAGGGGGAGTTCGACTCCCGACGCACAGAAGCCCCGCGCCGCTGTCCGCGCGGGGCTTCGCCGTGACTACCGTTACGCCACCCCCCTGCCCGCGTCTAACCCAATTTCCGCTTGGCGATCCGCGACGGGATTCGGAGCCGTTCCGGCAGGCGCAGGCCCAAGCGATCGAGTAGCAGCGCCTGGGCCTTGTCAAGGCGCACGGCGCAGCGTGCGCCGCGTCCCGTGATCGTGCGCGCCCGCGCCCGCAGGCACACCTCAAAGGGGTAGGGTGGCGCGAACCCCACAAAAATAGTCCGAATCGCCGACGAGCTGCGGAAGTTGGGTTAGCGCCGAGGATCCAGGCGTCGCGGTTCAGCTTCAGACGATCTGGCAGCAGTACTTGCAGCGCTTCGCTTCCTTGAGGATCGTCTCGGCACATTCGGGGCACTGCTTGCTGGCAGGCGCCGGCGGTGCGGGAACGGGCTTGATGAGCGCCTTGGTCATCAGATAGACCGCGGCTGCGATGATGACGAAATCGACGACCGCGCCAAGGAACGCGCCATAGGTGATGGCGGAGCCCACCGTGCCATCGAGCTTGCGGGTGAGCACGATGCTGGCTTCGCGCCACGCGCCGCCCGGGATCCCCAGTCCGATGATCGGCATGAGGATGTCGTTCACCAGCGAGCTGACCACCTTGCCGACCGCTCCGCCGATGATCACGGCGACGGCCAGCGCAAGCGCATTGGTCTCGACGAGGAACTTCTTGAACTCACCGACCATGGTGGGAACTCCTTCCGTTGGTGCCGCAGGGTGGAATGATAGGGGTCAGAAAGTCGTCTGCATATGCAGGAAGCCTTTATCGTGATGGAACGAGACCTCGTAGCGCTCGCGATCCAACTCGATGCCTTCGGTTCCCTGCACCAATACCCTTCCGAAGCGCAGTTGCAGCGCCAGGAAGATCCGCGACTCCTTGCGAGTTCCCCAAGTGAATGCGGGAACGGCGCCGGTCTCCTCGACCGCGACCCGATTGTACAGCGCGCCGATGCGCGCGAGGACCCGTTCGTGCGCACGCCACGCCACTTCGGCCATGGGCATGCGGTCCACTGCACGGAATCGGCCATCGCCCAGCGTGGGATGCCAATCCTGTTTGCGTTCCTGGTGGACCCAGCGCACTTCGGCGGTCACGCGTTCGCTGAAGGCGCGCCGGAGCGCCAACTCCGCGACCCAACGGCGGCGGAAGCTGCGTGAATCCGTGAGCCTCGAGACGGGCGTGTCGGTCGAATAGGCTTGGATCTGGTCGAACCGGGTCTCTGCCGTCCAGCCCCCACGGCTCGCGCTTGCCTCGAGTCCGCCACGCTCACCCCAGAGCGTCCGCGTGCGATCCTGCGAAGGGTCGAGTTCGTGGAGGTCCTTGATCGAAGGCGTGAGCCACTGCTCATACACTTCGAAACGGTGATGTGCGCCTCGGTGGATCACGCGCAGTGCGGGCTCGAAGGGGTGCCTGCGATACGGCTCGGAACGATTCCCCACGCGTGTCTGGCGGAACTCCCAGAGCGAGTTGAACATGTCCTCGACCGTGAACGCAGCCTGGATCTGCAGCGGCGAGACGGCGTCGCCCCAGTCATACAGCAGCGCGAAGTCCTGACTGCTCTTGTCGTACGCCGGCCGGAATCGCCATCCCAGCGTGCCCATCCGGGTCGGGTAGCGGAACTCCAACTGGAGCCAGCTGTATCGGTTCTCGCTGTCCTGCACATCGCGATACGCGATATCCAGCCATGCCCGATCGCCCATCGGAGCGCGGCTCTTGAGCTCGTTCAGCATGGTCCACTGTCCCGAGGTCAGGCAGCCCTGCCCGGTCCTGAATCCGCCATGGGCTTGCTCCCACTCGGCACCCCACTGCGAGGGCATGCGAGTGAGATGGTGGTCCAAGAGGTTCTCGTCGTCTTCCTCCTCGCGCACGACATCGAAGGTCTGGAACTCCTCGATGTTCGCGTGCACACGCGAGGCGCACGCGAGCAGCAGCAGTGCGCAGGCCGCCAATGTCGCGAAGCGAGGCTTCATGGGGTCCCGCGACGAATCCGCGCACTCAGGCAGGCGCGCGGATGCTGGACGAAGGCGGAATGGGTCGGGGGTGCCATTGGGACGCGCAGCCTACGCGCCCGCGTTCGGGTGCGTCCAGCAGTGTGGCATCATGTGGGCGACGATCATTCACCGGCTTCCCCATGGAGATCCCCGATGCCCATGACACGCACGAACCCCCCGCCGATGTGGTTGTGGTTGTTCGCGGCCCCCGTCGTCCTGTTTGTCGTCGCGTGGATCGCGCTCGGCGCACTGTTTCCGCCCGCGCGGGTGAAGCAGTTGGTGAACGCGCAACTGCAGCGGACCTTGCAACGCGAAGTGCGATTCGAGAACGCCTCGCTCAAGCTGTGGCCGCCCGTGCGCCTGTCGGTCCAGCATCCCGAGGTGGGCGAGCCCGGCGGATTCGCCGAGGGGGTGGCGTTCCGCGCGGCCTCCTTGGAACTGGATCTGAATGTGATGCCACTGCTGTCGCGTCGTTTCGTGGTGCATCGGCTGGTGATCGTTCAGCCGGCGGTGCACTTGGTGCTGCGCGCCGATGGCAGCACGAACTTCGATCACTTGTTCGAGCCCGAAAAGCCTGGCGCTGCTCCCAAGCCCATCGACCTCGACCTGCGCGACTTCATCGTGAATGGCGGGCAGGTGTTGGTCGACGACCTGGCGGCCTCGCGCCGGATCGCGCTGGAACTCTCGAGCCGGATGTCCCTGCGCTCCCAGCAGGGCGGACAGAGCGTTGCCACGAGTGGTCTGACCGTGGTCAGGAATGTGGTCTTCGGGCCCAGCACCGCCACGCGGGCGAGCGAGCTGAAGCAGGACTTCAAGGCCTTGGTGTGGCGCATCGAGCACAAGGGCCGGTTCGATTCCAAACAGAAGCGTCTCGCGCTCGAGAAGCTGGCGTTGAAACTCGGGCGCACCGACTTGGTGTTCTCGGGCCTCATCGATGAACCCGGCCCGCGCGCGCGTTACAACCTGCGCGCCAAAGGGGAGCGCATCGATCTGGCCGAGGTCCTGCGCTGGGTGGCAGTCGCGGACGCCAAGGCGTTGCAGGGCATCCAGGGGCGCGGCCAGTTGGCATTCGACCTCGCGGTGCGCGGCGCCGCATCGGGGCCGGGTCGCGCGGCCCTCGCGCCGTCGATCGTGGGCGTGCTCTCGGTGAAGGGTGGATCGTTCCGATACCCCGGCGCAGCGGCGCAGGTGAGCGCACTCACCCTGACGGCGCAGTTCCGTCCCGACACCGTTGTCATCCGCGACATCGTTGGCGTGGTCTCGGGCCAGACGGTTCGCGCCCAGTTCTTCGCAACGCGGTTCGCCGACCCCTTGGTACGATTCGCGATCCAGGGCGACATCGATCTGGCGGCGATCGCGCCGCTCGTGGCGAGTCCGGGCGCGAAGGTCTCGGGTCGAGCCGCGGTGAATGTGCGCGGCAACGGCCGAGCGAACGACCCAGGATCGCTTGCCCTCGAGGGGACCGCGGTGCTTCGCAATGTGAGCGTCGAAGCCAAGGAGCTGCCCAAGCGGATCGAGCGCATCGGCGGCACCGTGCGTTTCTCGCCGCAGCGCGCCGAGATCAAGGGGTTGACCGCCCATGCCGGACAGTCGTCCTACACCGTCGATGCTCAGGTGACTCGCCCGCTCGCGCTCATGGCACGAGCGGGCACGGTTGCGCCGGCGGGAGTGACATTCGACCTGCGCTCACCCCACTTGGACCTTGCCGACTTACTCCCCACGACGCCTGGCGCGCCGTTCCTGCCCAATGCGCAGGGCCGTGGTCAGGTCCGCATCGACCGACTGATCCAGGGCAAGCTGGATGTGCGGAGTGTGACCGCCGATGTGCTGATGGCGCCCACGCGGCTGTCGTCCCCGCAGTTCGCCATGCTGGGCTACGGCGGTACGGTGAAGGGCGATGCCACTTTCGACCTGAATGATACGACCAAGCCCGCCTACGCGGTCCACGCGGTCGTCGAGCGCGTGCAGGCCGACGCGTTGTTGTCCGTGTGGACGCCCGTGCGCGGACTCATTCGTGGCTCGCTCAACACGACCTTCGATCTGTTCGGGCGCGGGCAACAGCCCGAGGATGTGCGGCGAACGCTCACGCTGGTGGGGCTCGCGGCATTGCGAGAGGGCACGATCGGGCCGGGTCCGACGCTCGACGCGATCTCGCAGCATGTGAAGATCCCGGCGCTGCGGCAGGTGAAGTTCAAAGAACTGAATCTGCCCATGCGTATCATCCAGGGCCGCCTGTTCACCGACCGGGTCCAGCTTGCGGGTTCGCACGGCGACTGGGTGCTGGCGGGTTCGGTCGGATTCGATGGCTCGCTCGATTATGCGGTGAGCGTCACCCTTCCGCCCGCTGCGGTCGAGGCGTTGAATGCGCAGAGCGCGCTTGCGGCCGGAGCACTTGCCGATGCGCAGGGGCGCGTGCTGCTCGACCTGCGCCTGTCGGGGACCGCCAGTCATCCGCGGGTGGCGTGGGACACCAATGCGATGCGCGATCGGTTGGCGGGGCGAGCTTCGGCAGCGCTCGCCGAGCAACGCGCCAAGCTCGAAGCCGACTTGAAAGCTGCTGCTGCGCAGGCACTGGCGCAGCAACTCGGGGGCGCGGCGGACAGCACCCGGCGACTACCCAACATCCATGATCTGGGCGCTGCAGCGCGGGATTCGATCCGCAAGGCCGGAAGAGGACTGCTGGATGGCTTCTTCAAGAAACCCAAGCCGCCCGCGCC
>JANLOU010000435.1:0-15251 GCA_031366735.1 Candidatus Eiseniibacteriota bacterium | reverse complement strand
CGATTCGCTCTCGGTCGGTTCAATCATGAGCGTGCCGGCCACCGGGAACGAAATGGTGGGCGCGTGGAACCCATAGTCCATGAGCCGCTTGGCGATGTCCTCGACCTCGACGCCCGAGGCGGCCTTCAAGCCGCGCGGATCGACGATGCACTCGTGCGCGATGGTGCCGTTCTTACCCTTGTAGAGCACGGGGTAATGCTTCTCGAGCTGCTTTGCCACATAGTTCGCGTTCAGGATCGCGATCTTGGTGGCCAGGGTCAGGCCATCGCCGCCCATCATCATGATGTACATCATCGAAATGGGCAGGATGCTGGCGCTGCCCCATGGTGCAGCGCTCACCGCGCCGATCGCCTGCGTGCCGCCCGTGGCGATCACCGCATGTCCGGGCAGGAACGGCGCCAGATGCTGCGCCACTCCGATCGGGCCCATGCCCGGCCCACCGCCGCCGTGCGGAATGCAGAAGGTCTTGTGCAGGTTCAGGTGACACACATCGGCGCCGATGTCGCCAGGGCGGCACAGTCCCACCATCGCATTCATGTTGGCACCGTCCAGATACACCTGCCCGCCATGCTCATGCACGATGCGCGTGATGTCGGTGATGGCCTCCTCGAACACGCCGTGCGTGGAGGGATAGGTCACCATCAACGCACCGAGTTGCGTGCGGTTCGCTTCGGCTTTGGCCGTGAGGTCCGCCATATCGATGTTGCCGTTGGGGTCGGTCTTCACCACCACCACGCTCATGCCGGCCATCACCGCGCTCGCGGGGTTCGTGCCGTGCGCGGACTGCGGGATCAGACAGACATTGCGGTGCGCTTCGCCCCGCGACTCGTGGTAGGCGCGTATCGTGAGCAGCCCGGCGTACTCGCCCTGTGAACCGGCGTTGGGCTGCAGCGAAACCGCGTGGAAGCCGGTGATCTCGGCGAGTGCCGCTTCGAGTCGGTCGAACATGGCGCGATAGCCCTTGGCCTGCTCGACCGGGGCGAACGGATGCAGCCCTCCCACTTCGGGCCAGGTCACCGGAAACATCTCGGCGGCAGCGTTCAGCTTCATCGTGCAACTACCGAGCGCGATCATGGAGTGCGTGAGCGAGAGGTCGCGCGACTCGAGTTTGCGCATGTAGCGCATCATCTCGGTCTCGGAATGGTACGAGTGGAACACCGGATGCGTCAGGAACGGACTGGTGCGTGCGAGGTTCGCCCCAAGACTGCGCGCGGCCGCCTCGGGAGCGGGGCCAGCAGCCCCGCCGAACACCATCAACAGGTCGCACAGGTCCGCCGCCGTACAGGTTTCGCCGAACGACACCGTCACGCTGCCGTCGCTCAGATAACGCAGGTTGATGCGCTTCGCCTCGGCGGCCGCGCGGATCGCAACCGCACCGTTGGCCGGCTGCACATGGACCGTGTCGAAGAAACCATCGCTCGCGACCGCATGGCCCAGCTTCCGCACACCCTCGGCGAAAGTGGCAGCCATCAAGTGCACGCGCGTGGCTATGCGCGTGAGGCCTTCGGGGCCATGCCAGGCAGCATAGAAGCCGGCCATCACTGCAAGCAGGACCTGCGCGGTGCAGATGTTGCTGGTCGCCTTCTCGCGACGGATGTGTTGCTCGCGCGTACCCAACGCCATGCGGAGCGCGGCCTTGCCGTTGGCATCGCGAGAGACGCCGATGATGCGCCCCGGCATCTGCCGCTTGAACTCATCGCGCGTCGAGAAGAACGCCGCGTGTGGGCCGCCGTAGCCGAACGGAACGCCAAAGCGCTGTGCGCAGCCGATGGCCACATCGGCGCCCCACTCCCCCGGCGGCACCAGCAGCGTGAGCGCGAGCAGATCGGTCGCGGCCACCACGAGCGCGCCCGCCGCGTGCACCTTGGCTGCGAGCGCGCGATGATCGAGCGTTGCACCGAGCGTGTTGGGGTACTGCACGATGACGCCGCAGGTTTTGTCGGTCAGCGTGAACTCGGACGGCTTCTGCACGAGCACCACGATGCCGCGCGCGTGCCCGCGCGCCTTGAGCACATCGATGGTCTGCGGATGACAATCGTCGGCCACGAGGAACACTTCGCGACCGTTCTGGGTGGCGTGCACCAACTGCATCGCTTCGGCCGCGGCCGTGGCTTCGTCGAGCAACGACGCGCTCGCGACGGGCAGCCCGGTCAAGTCCGTGACCACCGTCTGGAAGTTCAACAATGCTTCCAGTCGACCCTGCGCGATTTCGGCCTGATACGGCGTGTAGGCGGTGTACCAGCCTGGGTTCTCGAGGATATTGCGCTGGATCACGGCCGGCGTGTGCGTGGTGGAATAGCCCAGCCCCTGGAAACTGCGCCACACTTCGTTCGGCGACATCATGCGCTTGAACTCGGCGAGCGCATCCTGCTCCGACATGGCCGGCGGCAGCGCGAGGGCGCGCGCCAGACGGATGTTGGCCGGAACGGTGGCATCGATGATCGCGTCCAGCGTGGGGTAGCCAACGGCGGCGAGCATCGCGCTCACATCCGCGTCGCTCGGGCCGATGTGGCGCGGGATGAACGAGTCGGGAAGCGGCAACTGGGTCACGGGAGGGCTCCTGAAAGGGGCGCGGCGCACCCCGGTCCAACACAGGTCCGGCAGCGTGGAATCGCCTGTGGAAGTTATCAGGATGCGTCGCTTTTCACGAGTCGTGCCGGTTCAGCCTTGGCGTCCACCCCACCCTACCTGCGCCAGCGATCCGCCTTGGGATGCCCTCGCATCGCCTTGTGGATCGCCTTCCATTTGGCAGTGTCCTCGGCGCGGATCCGCGCGTCCTGCCGCCCGGCCAAGTAGTGCAACTCGCGTTGCAGCTTGCGCCACGCCGCCAGCCGCGCCAGTTCGAGCGTGCCTTCGGCAATGGCCTCGAGCACGGCGCAGCCCGGCTCAGCCGCATGCGAGCAATCGCCAAAGCGGCACCGCGCGGCGAGCGCTGCGACCTCGGGAAACGCGCCATCCAGGCCGGAGTCGTCTCCCCATAGCTGCAGCTCACGCATGCCGGGCGTATCGAGCAGTAGCGCGCCGCTCGGCAACGGCACCAGCTCGCGATGCGTGGTGGTGTGTCGGCCACGCGAATCGGTGTCGCGAACCGCACCGACCGCCTGACGCGATTCCCCCAACAATGCATTGGTCAGCGTGCTCTTGCCCGCGCCCGACGAACCGATCAAGGCGACGGTGTGACCCGGCACGAGCCATGGTGCGAGCGCTGCGAGCCCACTGCCCGCAAGTGCCGAGAGCGCCACCACTGGGACGCCGGGCGCAACCGCCAGCGTCTCGGCCACGCATGCCTCGGGGTCCGCGGCAAGATCGGCCTTGTTCAACACCACCACCGGCTGCGCGCCGCTCTCCCACGCCGCGGTGAGCGCGCGTTCGATACGGCGAGGATTGAAATCGCCATCGAGACCACATACGAGGAACACTGCCTCGACATTGGCCGCGACGACCTGCTCCTCGGTGGGCTCACCCGCCACCTTGCGCATGAATGCACTCGCGCGCGGGAGCAGCGCCGAGATGCTGGCCGGGCCGCCGGTGGCGGCGCGCGCCATCACCCAATCTCCCACCGCGGGCAGATCGGCGCGAGTACGCGCGTCATGACGGAAGCGGCCGGTGAGAACCGCCGGCGAAGCGCCGGTTTCGCTCAACACCACAAAACGGTCGCGATCCTCACGCGCGACGCGCATGGGTTCGAGTCCTTGCTCACGCAACGACTGAGAGACGGATTCAAGACGGGCATTCCAGCCCAGAGAAAGCAACGACATGGGGTCGGACCTTTCGTGAGGATCGCTCGCGAGGGCGCGCACTGCGCCCGGCATGGACAGGCCGATGGGCGACGGGCGTCACGAAGGCGGAAAACAAGAACGCCGCTCCTTGGGAGCGGCGGCATCACCAGCGCGGATGCAGCAGAAGCGCTAGGAGCGGGCTCGAAGGAGGCGTGACGCGGGTAGGTGAGCCGTGATGGCAGTCATGTTCGCGTCCTCCCGGAGTTCGGCGGCGCGCCCCATGCGCGTCGCGATGGTCAGCTTAGCAGAGCACTCAGTCGCTCAGATACACCATTCTTCGCCGGGCATGATCCGGCGCATGCCTTCGTCAAAGAGGGGGACAGGGTGCGTCTGGAGGTCTTGCTCAAGATTGCCGTTGTCCGCTACTTGGGCTTGAGCGCCCTCGCGAACCCGGCGAGCGGGGTCATCCACAGCAGCCAAAACGCCCCCGGTCATCCTGACCAGGGGCGTTCCAGTATTTCGGGCGTTTTTGATCGTTACTTTGAAACGGAGCGCGGACTAGAAGTCCTCGCCGCCGCCGTAGCCACCACCGCCGCCGCCACCACCCGAAGAGGCCTTCTTCTTCTCAGGCACTTCGGTGATGAGCGCCTCGGTCGTGAGCAACAGGCTCGCCACCGACGCGGCATTCTGCAACGCAGCACGGGCGACCTTGGTCGGGTCGATGATGCCGGCCTCGAACATGTCCACGAACTGCTCCTTGTCCACATCGAAACCGACGAACTTCTTTTCCTTCTTGACCTGCTCGACGACGATCGAACCTTCGAGGCCGGCGTTCTCGCACAGCGTGCGGAGCGGCTGCTCCAGCGCGCGCTTGACGATGTTGACGCCGAACTTCACATCTCCCTCGAGTTCCGCCGCGAGCGTCTCCAGAGCCTTCTGGCAACGGATGTACGCCGTGCCACCGCCCGGGACGATGCCCTCTTCGACGGCTGCGCGCGTGGCGTGCAGCGCGTCCTCGACGCGAGCCTTCTTCTCCTTCATCTCGGTCTCGGTCGCGGCACCCACATTGATCACCGCGACGCCACCGGCCAGCTTGGCGAGACGCTCCTGCAGCTTCTCGCTATCGTAGTCGGAGGTCGTGTCTTCGATCTCCTTCTTGATCTGGCTGATGCGTCCCTGGATGTCGGCCTTCTTGCCGGCGCCCTCGACGATCGTGGTGTTCTCCTTGTCGATGACCAGACGCTTGGCGCGGCCCAGATCCTCGACCTTGGTGTTCTCCAGCTTGATGCCGAGATCCTCGGTGATGACCCGGCCACCCGTCAGGACCGCGATGTCCTCCATCATGGCCTTGCGACGATCGCCAAAGCCCGGAGCCTTCACCGCGCACACGGCCAGCGTGCCGCGCAGCTTGTTGACCACCAGCGTGGCAAGCGCCTCGCCCTCGACATCCTCGGCGATGATCAGCAACGGCTTGCCGAGTTGCGCGATCTTCTCGAGCACTGGGAGCAAGTCCTTCATGTTCGACAGCTTCTTCTCGTACAGGAGGATGTAAGCGTCCTGGAGCACCGCCTCCATCGCTTCCTTCTCGGTCACGAAGTAGGGCGAGATGTAGCCCTTGTCGAACTGCATGCCTTCGACCACATCGAGCGTGGTCTCGACCGAGCGTGCTTCCTCGACCGTGATGGTGCCGTCCTTGCCGACCTTGTCCATCGCCTCGGCGATCATCTTGCCGATGACCGAGTCCGAGTTGGCGGAGATGGTGGCGATCTGCTCGATCTCCTTGTTGTCCTTCACCGGCTTGCTGAGCTTCTTGAGCTCATCGACGACGGTGATGACAGCCCGCTCGATACCGCGCTTGATGTACATCGGCGAGGAGCCGCCGGTCACATTCTTGAGGCCTTCCTTGAAGATGGCCTCGGCCAGCACGGTTGCGGTCGTGGTGCCGTCGCCGGCCACATCGGAGGTCTTCGACGCGACTTCGCGGACCATCTGCGCACCCATGTTCTGGTACGGATCCTCGAGCTCGATCTCCTTGGCGACCGAGACACCATCCTTGGTCACCGTCGGGGAGCCCCACTTCTTGTCGAGGACGACGTTACGACCACGCGGTCCGAGCGTGACTTTGACCGCGCGGGCCAGAGTCTCGACGCCCTTGAGGATCTCGGCGCGAGCCTGCTCGCTGAAGAGCAACTGCTTGGCTGCCATGCTGCCTCCTTGGATCGTTCAGTAGAGAAAGGCGCTCCTTCGCGCGGGAAGCGCGAGTGGAGTCGCTCGGGATTACTTGTTCAGGATTCCGAGGACTTCGTCCTCACGCAGGATCGTGTACTCGGCGCCGTCGATCTTGACATCGGTGCCGCTGTACTTACCGATCAGCACGCGATCGCCCTTCTTCACTTCCATGTCGATGCGCTTGCCTTCTTCGGTGCGGCGGCCCGGCCCAACGGCCATGACCTCGCCCTCCTGCGGCTTCTCCTTCGCGGTGTCGGGGATGATGATCCCGCCGCGAATGGTCTCCTGCTCCTCGACGCGGCGAACCAGGATGCGGTCGCTCAGAGGCTGGACATTCATGTGAATCCCTCCGGTGTGGTGTTCCACCGCGCCAAAGCCATGCCCCACTCGGGGCGGCTCGCACGCTGGCGTGTTGTGACTGGATGGGTCGCGCGGTGCTGCGGTATGGCGGGACGGCTCAAAGGGTGCGGCCCTCGCGCGGACGCAATGGAAACTAGCAGCACCGGCGTGCACACAAGCGATGCAATTGTAAATCGTTTAAAACGATTTAGAGCTTACAGTTGCCTCGCGGCACGGACCGATATCGGGGTGGCTATTGCCATTTTGGCAAGAAGCGGCTGTCACTGTCAGCCTGCGATTGCCAAGGCGATGGGGAGCCCCTATCGATAGCGCGTCCGGAGTTGGCCCCAGGTGGTCTGCCGAGTCGGAGTGCTGAGGCCGCAGAGCGTCACCGACTGCGCTCCCGCAAGCGCTGCGAAGTTGAGCCCTGCCGGCGCGACCCAACCGCACGACCCGATGGGGAGCGGCGGCAACACCTGGTTACCGATCAGCAGGTTGCCCTTGGTCCCCATGAATGCGACGAGCGTCACGCAGCCCTGCGGATCACCCAGCGCCGCCAGCGGGATCGCCCACTCGATACCCGTCGTGACGCCGGCCCCTGATGCCGGCGCACAGCCGCTCGGCACGCCACCGGTGTTGCGATTGTCGATGGCGACGCGCACCGCGAGCGGGTTGCTGCCTCCGCTGAGCCCCGCGGCTGCGCCGGCCCCCGTTGCTCCCAGATAACTCCCCGGTCCGCCGCCGGTGGCCAGCAACTCTGCGCTCCATGCATGGTACTGGAACGGCCCCAGGCCCCAGTTCGGCTGGCCGGTCGCAATCGTCCCGAACCAGTAGTCCGCCCCGAATCCACCCTCCAGCGAGAGTCCGGCGAGATGCGCCAGCGCGTTGTGCCCCGGAAACCCACCGACATCGAAGTTGTCCCCGCGCACAACGGCCTGCCCGCCCGCCCGTGTGTCGAAGAACAGGTTGAGGTGGTTGGCGAAGAATCCGGGGTCGGTTGGGTTCTGGCTCCACAGTTGGTTGCCCGTGAAGAACAGGTACAGCGTGCCGTCGACAACCTTGGCATAGAGCGCGTCCAGCTCGCTGCCGTCCGAATAGTCGATCGCGTCGCGAGCGTTGTCGCCCATGATCGTGGCGGTCACCTGCATGGCGATCGGGGCGTCGTAGGCCGCGTCCAGTTGACCATCGACGCTGATGGCCTCGGCGCTCGCAGCTCGAAGCAATCCAAGCACGAGCATGCCGAGACGCGCGCGAACAACCCAAGGGGTTTGCATGGCACCTCCCCGGCCCCGGGCTTCCGTGGGCCGCACGGGAAGGGCACACCCGCGGCGGGCGCGGGCCGCCGCTATTTGACCGGTGCGTTGCTCTCGAACAGGGCCAGGCGCGGCTGGCCATCGAGATAGCCGGTGCTCACATGTCCCGTGAGCTTCACGTTCTGGCGCGGCTGCGGCGTGCGAACGCGAGTGAACACCACCATCGTGTCGCGTCCCTGATGCAGATAGAAGGCGTAGCCACCGCCCACAGGGAACACCTCGCCCACCTTGCCGTTCACTTTCACATCCTGACCGTTGAAGCGGTCCGGGTGTTGCCGCAGGTCGGCCAGCGACACGCCTCGCTCGCCCCGGGGGAAGAACACGATCGTCAGCAGCGCGGCGACGGCGAGCACCGCCAGGAACTGCAGTCGACGATCGGTGCGGAACGCCTCGGGGGCATGCAGCCACCAAGGCAGCACCGGGGCTGGCACATTGAAGATCTCGGGTTCCACCACGCTGTGTGGGCGGGCAATGGCTTCGGCGGCGGAGGCCTCTGCCATGGCGACCTGGGCGTTGGCGCGCGAGCGTTCCTCGGCATCGTCCATCGGGAAGTCGCGCGTCGGCTCGGCGGGGGTGCTGGACCGCGTCGGTTCACGCCGGATCGCGGGCACGCTGTTGGCGCCCGGCTCCCACGACATCGCGCTGCCCTGCATGAACTCGCTCGCGCCAAGGTCCGGAGTGACCGCACCCGCTGGGCGAGACGCATTGGGCAGAGGAGGCGCGAATGGGCCCGTGGGGCGCACCAGCACGGGTTTGGCGGGAGGAGCTGGCGAGCCGCCGGGCTGCACGCCTTCGCTTGCACCGGGGCGGAGCAGCTTGGGAACCAAGCGCGGCCCGGTCTCGAGTGGATCCCCGTGCTGCAACTCGGCCTCGACGCCTTCCTCGGCACCCACCAACCAATCCGCGCGGCCACTGTCGGGCGTAGAGCTCGACGGCGGCGCGGGGGTTGATTCGGGTTCCTGTGGTTCGGGCGATCCCATGGCGAGCCTCCTTCCGGATTACGCGTGAACACGGCGGTTATCGGCCGCACCGGAGGGGTTCTTGATGGGCCTCTACGCGCTCAGGGTGGGCCGTATCCCTCGAGTTTCCGATACAGGGTGCGCAATCCGATCCCCAACATCCGCGCAGCCCTGGGCTTGTCGCCCTGCGTGTACTTCATCGTCAGCTCGATCAAGCGCCGCTCGGCCTCTGCCATGGTCATCCCGGGGGCGAGTTCAATCCTGCCGCCCGGCCCGGCCGTCCCGCGGATCACTTGTGGCAGCGCCGAGACTTCCAGCGGACGAGGGCCCTGGGCAACCGCCACCATGCCGGCCAGCGTGTTCTTGAGTTCGCGCACATTGTCCGGCCACGAGTAGGCGGCGAGCCGTTCGAGCACGCCGGGGGTGACCGCGGTGACGCGCCGTCCATGCGCGCGCCCGAGCGGTCGCAGGAAAGCCTCCACCAACAACGGAATGTCCTCTTGTCGCTCGCGCAATGCCGGCACCTGGATCCGCACGACGCTCAGCGTGTGGAACAGGTCCTCACGAAAGCGTTGTTGACGAACATCCTCGCCCAGGTCGCGACTGCTCGCAGCCACCAGCCGCACATCCACGCGCGCGCTCTGCGTACCGCCCACGCGATCGAGCGCGCGATCCTGCAGCATCCGCAGGATGCGCAGCTGCACCGAGGGCGAGGCGTCCCCGACCTCGTCCAGGAACAGCGTGCCTCCCTCGGCCTCCTCGATCCTGCCGCGGCGCCGCACCGTCGTGCCGCGCGCAAGCCCGAACAGCTCCTGCTCCAGCAGTTCGGCCGAGGAGCCGGTGCAACTCACCGCGAGGAACGGTCCGAGTCGCCGCGTGCTGTTCTGGTGGATCGCGCGCGCGACCACACCCTTGCCCGCGCCGTGTTCCCCCTCGATCAACACCGTGGCGCGCGTGGGCGCGATCCGCCGGATCTGGTCCCGCACGCGCTGGATCGCGCGCGAGTTGCCGGTCAGGCTCTCGAGCCCGAAGCGTGTATCGAGCGCGCCCTGCATGCGCGCGGCGCGCGCCGCGAGCTGCTGGTGCTGCAGACCCAGCCGCAGCGTCGCGAGCAGCTTCTCGCGATGCACTGGCTTGGACTGGAAGTCATACGCACCGCGCCGCATGGCTTCGACCGCCACCGCCACATCCGCGCCCTCGGTGATCATCACCGCACAGAGTTCGGGATTGCGTTCCTTGGCGCGCGCCAGGACTTGAAGTCCATCGATGCGCCGCGCGCGCACTTCACACACGAGGCAATCCGGGCTCGAGGCCGCGATGGCGTTGTGCGCGCCCTCGGTGTCACGCACCCAGGTGACCTCGAAATCGGCCTCCCTCAGGAACGCCACCAGTTGTCGCGCTGCCTCGCTCTCGCGATCCACGACCAGGACGCTCGGGTGGGGACGGGGCATGTCAGCGAGAGCTGTGCGTCGCCCGCGTGGAGCACGGGCGAGGCAATGGAGATCAGCTCTTTCCGACGGCGGCGAGCGCGCGCTCGACGCTGGCCATGTGCTGGTCGTTCGCCACGCCCTCGTTCACCTCGACATGCGACACCTTGCCCGCCTTGTCGATCACGAAGGTCACGCGGTTCGCATAGCCCGAGTCGGGCAGAAAAACGCCGTAGGCCAGCGATGCTTCGTGCTTCCAGTCGGACAACAGCGGGAAGGTCAGGCCCAGCTGCTTCGCGAATGCCGTATTGGAATAGTGGCTATCGACACTGATGCCGAACACCGTCGCGCCCGCGGCTTCGAAGCGCGCGAGGGCTTTCTGCACCTCGGGCAACTGATGCGAACACCCCGAGGAGAACGCCAGCGGGTAGAACACCAACACCACACTCGTGTCGCCTCGGTATTCCGAAAGCGTGTAGAACGAGCCGCCCGGGCCCTTCAGCTTGAAGTCGGGTGCTTCCTGACCCACCTGCGGCATCGTCAAGGTCTGCATGGGATGGCTCCTTCCAAAGAGCGCGAGGGGTTTTGACGCGCACGACAGTAGCATACGCTGCGGCAGGATCAGCGCCGTGCGGTGGCGCGCATCACATCCACACTCACCGCCGCCAACTCCTCGACCGAGCGCACCCCTTTGTCGCGCTCCCACCGCTCGGCCAGCGCCAGGAACAGCCGCGCCGTCATCCGCGTATCACCCAATGCGCGGTGCGCGGCCTCGACCGGCAGGCCCAACTTGGTGGTAAGTGCGCCAAGCGCATTGCCGCCCGTCGAGAACAACCCGCGCGCGAGCCCGAGCGTGTCGACCACCGGGCTGGTGAGCATGGCCACGCCCGCCTCGCGGAACAAGTGCTGAAGGAAAGGCAGATCGAAGGGCGCGTTGTGGAATACGAGCGGCGTGTCCCCGAGCGCCGAACGCAACACGCGTCCCACTTGTGACGCGTTCGGCTCACCCGCCACCATCGCATCGGTGATCCCGTGCACGCGGGTCGCGTCGGGCGGGATGCTCACGCCGGGATTCATCAGGCTCGACCATGCTTCCCCGAGCGCCCCGTCGGTGATGGCCACGCGCGCCACTTCGACCAACCGCGCGCCTTGCGTTGGACTCATGCCCGTGGTCTCGGTGTCGACGGCGAACAATGTCCGACCCGCGAGCAAGCCCACTACTTGGCCGCTCCGGCTCGCGCCACATAGTCCGGCCACGCCACGCCCTTTTCCATGTGTCCGTCGCCGATGTAGCGCAACAACAACAGGAATCGATCGGCCGGCACATACCCCGGCACATTCGTGAGGTGTTCTCCGCCGGGCGCGAGGAAGATCGTGGTCGGATAGCTATTGACGCGGAACCCGGAGGCGATCCCCCGCGCGGTGCGCGCTTCCCCCTGGTAGCTCATGGCCTGATTGCTCTCGGCATTGAGCTTCACGCTGACGAAGTGTTTCTCCAAGTAGTCGCTCACGTCATCGCGCGCATAGACATCTTTGTCCATGCGCTTACACCAGCCGCACCAATCGGTGTACACATCCACGAGGATGTACCGCTTGTTCGCCTTGGCCGATGCGAGCCCGGCGTCCCAGCCTTGCCAGCGCATCTCGCCTGCGAATGCAGGGCCCCCGGTGACGATCAGCAACGCAGTGATGAATGCGAGCAGTGGTGCTGGACGCATGATGAACCTCGACGGTGTCGCGGGTGGCCGTCGCCGGCCGCCGGGGAGTCGTTCGCTGACCCCTTCAGCCTAGCACGCCCGCTGCGGGGGGCGTGCGGATCACTCGCTCAGGCCGTGGATCGTGTGTTTCAGCGTGGAATCGGGCGAGGCGGGGTCGAACCACACCCCCGCGGCGCGCGAGCTGCCGAACTGGCCAGGATTCACGCAGATCGTGTCGCCGACGCGATCGCGCCAGGCACCCGTGACGCGCGGGGACTCGTGGATATGGCCGCTCAGCGTGAGTCGAGGCTGGTGTTCCTGCACGAAAGCGCGGATCGCGCGCGAGCCCACATGCAGACCGCCCGACATCACATCGCACGCCGTGTCACGGGGAGGCGAGTGCAACACGAATATCGTCTCGCGCACGGCGGTCCTGGCGGCAAGCGCGGCCAGAGCATCCGCGATGGTCGGAGCGCGCACGGCGGGGTCGAATGCGTAGTCGTGCACGCCGCCTGAATCGCTGCGATAGCCGTCGAGCCGCCCCGGCGTTTCGGGCGCACCATCTTCCCAGCGCTCCCAGTCCTTGATCTTGAACGGCGTGATGGGCACCCACGAGCAGCCTGCCACCGCGACGCCCTCCACCTCGACCACGCGATCGTGCAGCGCGTGCCACAGGCGACCGTGCTCGCGCTCGAGCACATCGTGGTTTGCGGCCCAATCGTCATTGCCCATCAGGAGCAGCAACTGCACTCCGGGAACACTCTCGTGCAGCCGGCGGGCGAACTCGACGAGGAATCCCTCGAGGAACACCCGCTGATGGCGCACCCCGGGCGTGCCGTCCGAAGGCGGGCCCAGATCGCCGCCGATCAGCACGGCTGTTGCGCGCTCGGCGGCGGCATCGAGCAGGACCTGCTCATAAAGACCCATCTGACCGTGCAGGTCGGAGGTGAACAACCACTTCGCCACGGGCGGGGACTCCTTGGAGTAAGGAAGGAAGCTGGTGGAGCGTCCGGATGCCAAAGGCTAGCCGAGCGGCCGCCGCGCTGCCACCGCAGCGTCATGGCGGCGTCATATGCGCGCCTCGAAGGACCGATTCCGCACAAAGCGCTTGAACGATTCGCGGGCGCTCCGGATACTTCACCATTGGCGCGTCCGTTGTCGGGCCGCCCGAGTCGGCCCCGAAGTCCTACTCCCGCGAGACCCCCATGCCCCTGTCCCACCCCGTGCGCTTCGTCGCGTTCCTCGCCCTCGTCCTTGGCGCTGTCGTGGCCCACGCCGCGCCCACACGCCCGGCCACGGCGTCACGCAACCTGCTTCTCAATCCCGGGGTCGAGCGCGGGTTCGAGGGACACGAGTGGATGCCCGCCGGTTGGGACACTTCGGATGCGGGACTGCCCACGGTGTTCTTCGGGCGCGATTCATTCCTCGTCCACGGGGGCCGCTTCGCGGTGAGCGTTGCCAACACCAGCACGCTCTATCCGATGTCGCACAACTGGAGCCAGACGATCCTGGTGGGCCGCGAGAGTTGGGGCCGGACGGCCGTGCTGACCGTGTGGACCAAGAGCAATGGGCAGCAGGGCCGCGCCTACATTCTGGCGCAGGCCTATCGCGACACGGTCACGCGCATGTCGCGCGTCTGGGGCGTGGGCCGGGAAGACGCGCGTCGACGCATGGGCATCACCAAAGTGGACGACCCCGCGGTCGATCTCGGTTGGTCGCGCACGCAGTTCGACGAGGCCAACACCGACTGGGTGAAGCGTGAGGCTCGTGTCGCGGTGCCCGCTGGAACGAATGTGTTGTTCGTGCGTTTCGGTCTCATGGGCACCGGCCAGCTCCTGATGGATGACGCCTCGCTCACGCTCGAGGTCACTCCCCCGGCCACACCGCTGGCCCGCAACACCAACTTGTTGCGTGATCCGGATTTCGAGAACGGCGGGCTCGCGTGGGAATGGGTGACGCCACCTTTCGAGGGCGCACGCACCGATCTGGATCGCACGATCGCGCATGCGGGGACGAACAGCATCCGCTTCTCGAACATGCGCGACGGTCTGGTGCAGACCCGGATGGGAGTGTGCCAGTCGTTCGCGGGGCGCCCGTTCGCGGGCAAGAAAGTGCGTGCGTCCGCGTTCTTCCGCGGCGACAGCCTCAAGGGGGTGTCGTTCGTGAAGATCTACGCGCAAGGGCCCAAGGGACTGACCGCACAGTCGCCGGGCGGGCAACTCCTGTCCGACACATTCGACTGGACCGAGAACACCGCGGAGTTGGAAGTTCCCAAAGGCACCGAGCAGCTCTGGGTGTGGTTCATGCTCAACGCGCCAGCCGAGGGGACGCTGTGGGTGGATGACGCTCACTTCGAGATCATCGGAGATGCCGCGCCCGCTTTGAAACCGAAGCCGCCTACACGCAAGTAGTCGCGTCGCGCCCTACTCTCGTGAGAGAAAATACAACCATGCGCAATCATTCATTGACATGGCGCGGACGCAGGAACAAACTTCATGGTGCAGCTGGGCAGAGAGGCCTCCTTGGCAGGGAGCTCTCGAACCCGACCCGAGACATCGTTCGCTGCACGATGTCTGCCAAAGGAAGTGCGCACGGTCTTCTCGAGCGAGGTGAACCGAAAGCGGATCCACAGGCCACCGCGGTAAGGGAGCTGCACGGCGTCCGGAACCACCCGCCCAGGTGAGACCCTCCCGGCGCCAGATAGGGGCCCCCCCTCTGTCTATCGGAATCCGCCCGACTCGCGTCAGTCCAGACGCCGCAGTCGGAGGTAGGCCCAAGTCCCCAGGGCCGTCAGTGCCAGCACGCCGAGCACGAACCATTCCCCATACGCCCATTCATATTCTGGCAGCTTGAGGTTCATGCCGTAGTAGCTCGTCACCACGGTGAGCGGCAGGCCGACGGTTGCGATCACGGTCAAGCGCTTGATCACCGCGTTCATTCGGTTCGAAGTGACCGACACATGCAGCTCGAGCAGCGATGAGACCTCGTCGCGGAATGAATCCAGCAGGTCCGTGATCCGCGCGAGGCGGTCGTACACATCGCGCAGGTAAGGCCGGATCTCGGCCGGGATCGTCCGGTACTCATCGCGGGTGAGCGCCATGATCGTGTCGCGCTGCGGGCCGACGATACGGCGCAGGGCGGCGATGCCGCGCTTCAAGCGCACGATGCGCGCGTGCACTTCGGGCTCGTCGTGCTCGAACACGGTCTCCTCGAGCGCGTCCACTTCCTCGGCGATGCGATCCATGATGGGCAGATAGTGATCCACCATGGTGTCGAGCACGAAATGCATGAGGTGGGCCGGGCCCTTGCTCAGCAGTTCCGGACGCCGAGCGAGGATGTCGCGCGCTGTGACGATCGAGCGGGTCTCACCATCGTGATAGGTGACCAGTGCATGCTCCCCCAGCACGATGTCGATCTCGCGCAGAGCGGGCCGCTTCTCGTTCTCATCCCAGCGCGCCGAGTGCATCACCAGATAAAGATAGCTGCCGTAGTCGTCCACTTTGGGCCGGTTCACCTCCAGCACCATGTCCTCGAGCACCAGCGGGTGCACTCCGAGCGGCTCGAGCGC
>JANLOU010000423.1:0-2230 GCA_031366735.1 Candidatus Eiseniibacteriota bacterium | reverse complement strand
CTACTACGGCGCCTACACCACGCTGCGCGAGGCAGGCGAACGCGAGCGAGCGTTGGGCTACCTGCAGCGCTGGCTCGAGGTCAATCCCCGGGACACCCAAGCCTCACAGTTGCTCGAATCGGAGCGTCGCGCGATGGGACTGGGGACACCGCAACTCGGCCGCCCGCCCATCCCACAGTTGCGCTAGGGAGATCGCATGTCGACACGCGCGCTCGTCACCGGCGCTGCAGGGTTCATAGGCTCCACGCTCACCGAGCACCTCCTCGCGGATGGCGTCTCGGTGACTGGCGTGGATTGCTTCACCGACTACTACGACATCGCGCTCAAGCGTAGGAATCTCGAACCGGCTCTCCAGCACCCGAACTACCGTTTACTCGAGCTCGACCTGGGCGAGGCCGATCTGTCGGCGCTGCCCGAAGTGGATGTGGTCTTCCATCAGGCCGCACAGGCGGGCGTCCGCGCCTCCTGGGGACGCGACTTCGCGACCTATGTGCACCACAACATCCTCGCGACGCAGCGATTGCTGGAACGCTACAAGGGTACGCCGCTCGAACGGTTCGTGTATGCCTCGAGTTCGTCCGTGTACGGGGATGCCGAGCGCTATCCCACCGATGAGGCGCTGCTGCCGCGGCCGTTCTCGCCCTACGGCGTGACCAAGCTGGCGGGGGAGCACCTCGTGCTCCTTTACGGTCGCAACTTCGGCCTGCCGGTCTCGGCGCTGCGTTACTTCACCGTGTACGGTCCGCGCCAGCGCCCCGACATGGCGTTCCACCGCTTCTGCAAGGCCCTGCTGCAGGGCGACGAGATCACGGTGTACGGTGACGGAAAGCAGTCGCGTGACTTCACTTTCATCTCGGATGCGATCGAGGCGAATGTCCGGGCGTGGAAACAGAGCGCGCCGCAAGGCGTGTACAACATCGGGGGAGGCTCGCAGGTGGATGTGCTGCAGTCGATCGCGATCCTCGAAGCCGCGCTCGGGGCGAAGGCGCGCCTGCGGTTCGAGGAGCGACCACCGGGCGACCCGTTGCGCACGCGCGCCGACGCCACGCGACTCCAGCGCGACCTTGGCTATGTCACCCGGGTCGGCATCGACGAGGGCCTGGCGGCCGAAGCGATGTGGGCGAAGCGCTTGTACGGGGGCCAGGCTTGAGCGACGGCCCGCGGCTATCCGTCGTCATCCCGGCCTACAACGAGGCCGAGAGCCTGCCCGAGCTTCACCGCGAGGTGCTCGCGGCGATGGCGACGCTGGGGACCTCGTGGGAGATCCTGTATGTCGACGATGGCTCGCGCGACGGCACCGATAAGGTGATCGCGACGCTGTGCGCCACCGATCCACGGGTCAAAGGCATTCTCCTGCACCGCAACTTCGGCAAGAGTGCGGCGCTCGCAACGGGTTTCAAAGCCGTCCAGGGCGAGTTCGTGTGCACCATGGACGCGGATCTCCAGGACGACCCCGCCGAGCTGCCGCGCATGTTCGAAGCGCTCGAGGGCGGGCTCGACCTGGTTTCCGGGTGGAAGGTCAAACGCCGGGATCCCATCAGCAAGACATTGCCTTCCAAACTCTTCAACGGCGTCACCTCCCAAGTCGCAGGCGTGCGGCTGCATGATTTCAACTGCGGCTTCAAGCTCTACCGCCGCGAAGTCGTGGACTCGCTTGAAGTGTATGGCGAGTTGCATCGCTTCCTGCCAGCGCTCGCGCACTGGCAGGGATATCGAGTTGGCGAGATCGGCGTCAACCATCGCGCGCGTCGCTTCGGCAAGTCCAAGTTCGGCGCCTCGCGCTTCATCAATGGGTTCCTCGATCTGCTGACTGCCGCCTTCATCTCGACATCGTCGCTCAAGCCGCTGCATGTGTTCGGGCGTATCGGGCTGTTGTTCCTGCTGGCGGGCTTCGGTCTCGGCGTGTGGTTCGTGGCGCAGTGGCTGCATGGGGACCCCCTGCGCGTGCGACCGCTCATGCTGTTCGGCGCCGCGAGCGTGCTGGTGGGGATCCAGTTCATCCTCATGGGACTGCTCGGCGAGATGATCGCGCACCTTTCGGCGCGCGCCGAGTACCCGGTGCGGCGGCGATTCAATCTGGATCCCGGCGCATGAAGGCGTTCGTGCTCGCCGGCGGGCTGGGCACGCGCCTCAAGCCGCGCTTTGGTGATCTTCCCAAACCGCTCGCGCCGCTGCAGGGCCAACCGTTCCTCGTCCGGCAGCTATCGTGGCTGCGGCAGAACGGCATCGA
>JANLOU010000407.1:0-2213 GCA_031366735.1 Candidatus Eiseniibacteriota bacterium | reverse complement strand
GTGCCGCTCTCGAAGTCGTCGGCGGAGACCGTGCCCATGAACGGCAGTTCCATGTGCACATGCGGATCGATGAATCCCGGAAGCAGCAACTTGCCCGCAACATCGATCGTCTCGTCGCCGGGTGCTGGCTCGAGTCGCGTGCCGATGGCGGTGATGCTCCCACCCTCGATGCGCACGTCGGCCCGGAACTGTTCCGACGCGTTGACGACTTCGCCGCCCCTGATGATGAGCCCCATGCGACCTCCCGATGGCCTTCACGACGCAACCGGCCAAGTCGGGACTCACGGGACCCGTATCTCCCAGCAGAAAGAAGAAGCATACAACGGCATTACCGCTGTGCGAAGCCTCGTTTGCGCATGAGCGCGTCGGTGCGCACATCGCGACCGCGGAAGGCGCGGAACTCCTCGGCCTGATCCATGGTGTTGCCTTTGGACAGGATGGTGTCGCGGAAACGCTTGGCGACCGCGGGATCCCAGGGGCCACTGCCCTCCTCGAACGCCTCCCATGCATCCGCGGTCAGCGCATCGGCCCAGAGGTAGGAGTAGTACCCCGCCGAGTAACCGTCGCCTGCGAACACATGGGTGAACTGCGGCGTGCGGTGGCGCATGCAGATTTCCCGGGGCAGGCCCAGGCGCGCCAACTCCTCACGCTCGAACTTGTCAGGATCGATGGGGCCGGCGCCGGCCAGGTGCAGCCGCATATCGATCACGGCCGAGGCCAGGTACTCCATGGTCTTGAAGCCCTCGTTGAAGGTCTTGGCGCGCTGGATCTTGTTCACCAACTCGCGCGGCATGGGCTTGCCACTCTGGTAGTGAAGCGCGAAGCGGTCGAGCACTTCGGGTGTGGGCAGCCAGTGCTCGTTGATCTGCGAGGGGAACTCCACGAAGTCCCGCGCCACCGATGTGCCACCCAGTGTGGGGTACTTCACATCCGACAACAGCCCGTGCAGTGCATGGCCGAACTCGTGGAACATCGTCTCGGCGTCCTCCCACGAGATCAGCACGGGAGCGCCCGCTTCACCCTTCACGAAGTTCGAATTGTTCGAAACAATGGTGGTGACCGGCGTATCGAGGCGATTCTGACCGCGATAGGCGTTCATCCACGCGCCCGACCGCTTGCCCGCGCGCGCGTAAGGGTCGAAGTACCAGAGCCCGACATGCTTGCCCTTGGAATCGGTCACTTCATACACCGTCACATCGGGTTGGTAGGTGGCCAGATCGGGGAGCCGCTTGAACTGCAGTCCATACAGCTTGCCCGCCGCCCAGAACATCCCCTCGCGCAACTTGTCGAGCTGCAGGTACGGCTTCACCTCATTGAAATCGAGGTCGTACTGCTCCTTGCGGAGCTTCTCGGCGTAGTAACGGTAGTCCCAAGGCTCGATCGTGAGCTTGGCGCCTTCGCGGTCCGCAATCGCTTGCATGGCGGCGACATCCCGCTTCACCTGCGCCACGGCCGGCGTCCAGACGGACTCCATCAACTCCATCGCGCGCTCCGGAGTGCCCGCCATCTGGGGTTCCAGGCGCCAGTGGGCGTGCGACTTGTAGCCCAGCAGGTTCGCACGCTCGAATCGCAGCTGAAGGATCTCGGTGACGATCGCGTTGTTGTCGGTGGCACCGCCATTGTCGCCGCGGTTGAAATAGGTGGTCCACACCTGCTGGCGCAGCGCCCGATCGGCGCCGTAGGTGAGGAACGGTTCCATCGATGAGCGGGTGTTGTTGATCACCCACTTGCCGTCGAGCCCCCGTTCCTTGGCGGTGCGGGCCGCCGCGGCACGGAGGTCCTCGGGGAGGCCGGCCAGACCCTTGGCATCGTCGATCGTGGTGAAGGGCTTGGTCTCGTCGTCCAGCACATTCTGGCTGAAGTTGGTGTAGAGCGTGGCCAGGCGTTGGTTGAGGGCGGTGAGTCGGGCCTTCTTCCCGGCATCCAGATTGGCGCCGGCGCGCACGAAGCGGGTGTAGACCACCCAGGTCAGGCGCTGCTGCTCGGGTGTGAGGCTCGACTTCTCTCGCGTCTGGTAGACGGCCTCGATACGCGCGAACAACTTGCTGTTCTGCGTGATCTCATCGCCGAACGCCGAGAAGATGGGCGCGAGTTTGCGCTGCACATCGGGCATGGGGCCCGTGTTGAGCACCGAGGAGTGCACCGCATAGTAGGCGCCGATCCGCTCCCGGGTCTGTCCGGCTCGCTCCATCGCCGCGATCGTGTTCTCGTCG
>JANLOU010000393.1:0-2363 GCA_031366735.1 Candidatus Eiseniibacteriota bacterium | reverse complement strand
GACATGTAGGGCACCGTGCCGACAACGAGTCCCGCGGTGGAGAGCGGGGCGGCGAGGGTCGCGGCCTGCGTCGCATCCAGGTCTGGGTCCGGGGCCACCGTCGTGAGCTTGGCGAGCCCGAAGTCCAGCACCTTGACTCGGCCGTCGCGCGTCAGCATCACATTCGCGGGCTTCAAGTCGCGGTGCACCACGCCCTTCTCGTGCGCCGCGGTCAATGCGTCGGCGAGCGCAACGCCCAGCTCGATCACGCGTGCGAGCGGCAGGCCGCCCGGGGTCACATGCTGAGCGAGGCTCTGGCCCTCGACCAACTCCATGGTGAGGAAGCGGACGTGGTCCTCGTCCTCGACCGAGTAGAGCACCACGATGTTGGGGTGACTGAGCGCCGCCACCATGCGGGCCTCGCGCTCGAAACGCGCGAGGCGGCCCGAGTCCGCGGCCACATCGGAGGGCAGCACCTTGAGCGCCACTTCACGCCCAAGGCGGGTGTCGCGTGCGCGGTACACCTCTCCCATGCCGCCAGCGCCCAAGGGCGCGACGATCTCATAGGTGCCAAGTCGGGTGCCGGTGGTGAGTGGCATCGAGGCACTCTACCTCAACTCATCGGGCGCCGACCGAGCGCGCTGGTCGGAGTGCCGCTGCGGCGCAGTGGCTTCGACATTGGTGCGGACAGCAGTCACGGGCGGACACCGCCGGTCCGGAGCGGCCCTCTGAAAGCACGCTGCCCAAGCTCACCAGAGCAACGGGCGGGACGACTACGCGAAGGACCAGATGCTCAGCGCGTGCTGTCCGGAGGCGCCCAGAAGTGCCCGAACTTCCGCCACCAAGCCTCGATGATGTCGCGCGGCTCTCGGCCCGGCTGGTCGTAGAACCTCAGGTAGTCGCCGCCGGTCCGCGCTAGAATGCGCTCGTCTTGCGTGGCAAAGGAAAGCGCGTCCTGAACTCGCTCGCGAACGAACGGATCCGGGTCGGCGATGCGCCGCATAAGTGTCGGCACGACCCCTGGCCCCATCTGCCCCAGCTTCTCGCTCGCGTTCCACATCACGATCTCGATGTCAGAACACCCGCCGATCGAGTAGAACGACGTATCGGCTAGTTGCGCCACATACCAGGACAGCGTGTCGGGGTCGACAGCGAGCTGGCTTCGAGAGAATGGGACTGTGATCGGGATCGGCTTTGGACCACCGTGGGCCAAGATGCTATCGGCCCGGGCGAGAGCCCGACGCGTTTCGGCGCGCTGCGCCACGCCGCCAGGCATGTCCACCCAGCGTGAGAACATCGTAGTGCCTCGGGAAGTCTTGACGCTGTCGCGAAGCACCCGGGTCCGAGACAACCTCGCCGCCATCTCAGCGACCGCACCGGCGCGCCTTTGCGCGCTCGGGTCTGCGTGGCTGCTGACCACCCACACATCGGTGAAGTTCGTCGTCGCTGCCGAGGTCTCGCGGAACATCTGTCCAATCTGCGCAGGTGTCGGACTTGAGCTGGGCAGCGCGATCGGGATGACGGCAATGGCTCGCGTTGACAGCGCGTGGAGTTCCTCAAGGAGAGTGCGGTCGGATACCACGAGGACCGCGGTGCTGTCCGGTCTGCTCGTGGCTAGGATGCGCCCGACGAGTCCGTGCCGTAGATCAGTGCCCGAGGCGTGTGCATGAGCAGGAAACACGCAAATCGCGATCGAGAGCACGAGTGACCATGTCGCGAGTTGTGGGTTCGGACGCATGAGGTGGTTATCGGCAAGTCGGGCCGCCCTATCCAGCGGCCGTGGTGAGGTGAATCTCGGGGCTCGGGGTACCGGGCTGCTACGGCTTACGATCCTGTCCTGATTTCTGTGGGTGGATTCAATCGGTCATCGCAACAGTCCGTTGCTATTCTCGCTGGTGGCCCACTGCCACGGGCTGTGCGTGTCGCAGAAGTAGACCTGTACTCCTGTGTCGATTGTGAACGCGCATGCTCACCCATCTCCTTCCCGCGACCTCGCCGGGGCGCTCGCTCAGCGGGACCATGCTGAGCAACTGGCCCGATCCTTTTGTGTTCCCAAGGCGGCTTCAAGGTTTACTGGAACAAGGTGGCATGCTGGCACCCGAGGCGGGCGCCGCCATCGCCGCGAGGTCCCCTCACAGCTTCGACGCCATCGTCCTCAGCGTCAGCTCGTGTTCCGGTTTCAGAAACGTGCGCGCCACGCCGCCGGGCTTTTCGGAACCGTGCTTGAAAAAGATACTGGCCTCTTCAGTGTCATGCGGGACGACACCAGCCTTCGAGACATGGATCATCTCGTGGATGAGGGTCGCGCGCCCCTGATCGATGATTTGCGAGTTCAACAGGATGAACGGGGGCACGATTCTTCCTCTGATGTTTCTGTTTCTGAA
>JANLOU010000377.1:0-9759 GCA_031366735.1 Candidatus Eiseniibacteriota bacterium | reverse complement strand
GATGGAAGAGCGCTATCAGGCGTTGGCTGAGGATGACCGCGGCAAGGACACCCAGCTGAATCAGCTGTCGCGCGACCTGGAATCGCTCCACGAACATCGCAACGCCTATCTCGAGGAACTCGAGCGCGTGAAGCAGAATCTTGGCGCGCTCGAGGAGCAGACCGGCGCTGCAGCGTCGCACCTGAACGAGGCGTACGCGCAACTGGCCGGCGTGCAGTCGGCGAGCACCGACATGCGGCGCACGCTCGACTTCCTGCGCGATGTGTTCCAGGTGTTGGCGCGCGAGCACGACGAGAAGGCGTTCACCCGCACGCTGGTCGCGTGGTTCTGCGAACAGTTCGAAGTGGAGCGCTGCAGCCTGATGCGCGCCGATGAAGCGGGCACCGGACTGCGGATCCTGGCGCAGCGCGGCCTCGACCCGAAAATCGCGGGAGCGGTGCGCGTGCGGGTCGGGCAGGGCGTTTCAGGCTGGGTCGCGCACCACAAGCGACCACTGTTCGTGCGCATGCGGCAGGATGCTTCGCCGGTCAACCCCAGCGGCGTGGAGGCGTACAACTCGGATTCGTTCATCTCGGTGCCGCTCGTGCACCGCGAACGGCTGCTCGGGGTGTTGAACCTGAGCAATAAGCGCGACGGCGCGCCGTTCGACGATCTGGACTTCGAGCGCGCGATGCTGACCGGCTCGGTGCTGGCATTGGCGCTGGGAGGGCAGGAGACCGCCAAGTCCGCAGCGATGGCCTGAGCTCCGTGGATGCGTGGGCGTGGGCGTGGTCGCGGGGTCGCACTCCCGCGCCGCGCCGCGCGATGCCAACGGTTCAGAGTTGCGCGTGCAACTCCGTCAGCGCCTGCAGATGCGAGGCGAATGCGATGTCGGTGGGCAATGCGTCCAGCGCGAACCACTCGGCCTCGATCGCATCATCTCCCGGCAGCAGCGCGCCGCCTGTCACCACACCGGTGTACAGGATGAGCACCGCGCGCACGCGCGGGTCGTCGAAGCCGGCATACACGCCAAACAGCCGCGTGAGTTGCACCACCAACCCGGTCTCCTCGAGCAACTCGCGCCCGGCGGACTGTTCCGGCGTTTCGCCTGCCTCCATGAAACCTGCGGGGATGCACCATGCTCCGGCGCGTGGCTCATAGCGGCGGCGCACCAGCAGCACGCGCCCATCCTGCTCGACGAGCACGCCCGCAGCGGGCACCGGGTTGCGATACCAGATGTAGCCGCAGGAGGGGCAAGTAGGCCGCAGCATGCCGTGCTCGGGGCGCGACTCGAGCGCCGTGGCGCAACGGGGACAATAGCTCGGATCGAAGGGCGACATGCCGCGCAGACTAGGATGCCATCTGGCGCCCGGCAACCGTGCTGGGCGCAGACACGAACGCCCGGCCGTCTCCCCAGGGGCCGGGCGATGCGTGTGATGAGTTCACCGGGAGGATCAGGAGAGCGCCGCGCTGCACCTTCCCGCGCGGACTAGGCCCCATGTTCTCCACCTTGCGGTGTGGCGGGTCGGACGACGCCCCCCCGAACTCCCGGTGGTGCTTGACTTGCTCGCGCGGGCCATACGGACCCACGCGTCTGAATCACCGCTTGGATTCCTCCAGCTCACGCTTGAGGTCACGCAGCTCGGAACGAAGTCGCTCGAGCTCCTCTCGGAGCCCATCGCGGTCCGTGTCTCGCTCGACGCGGACGCGCGGACGCTCCATCTCCCTCAGTCGGCCGATGCCCAACTGCCCATCCCCGCTCCTGAAACGCATCACGCGCGGGGTGTCCTCAAGGGTCGCCTCGATCGTGCGCTTCACGCCGCGGCGCACCACGCCGATCGAAACGCGCCCTTCCTCGTCCCTCAGCGCACGCACGAGATCGTCGGTATCCGAAACGCTCTCGCGGTCCACCGAGGTGATGATGTCCCCTGCCTTGATACCCGCCTTCTCGGCTGCGGTTCCACCCAACACCTCCAGCACCAACACGCCTTGCGGGCTTGCGCCGCCAAGCGCTTGGGCGAGGTCGGGGTTGAGCGACTCGATCCGCACGCCGAGCCGGCCCCGGCCAGCGCCCCCCGCCAAGGGACTCCGCGTGTCGCCCATGAAGCCCCGCAGATGCTCCTGCAGCGCCTCGGGGGCGATCTCCTTGCCGTCCTTCCACACATGCACTTCGGGCTCGCGGGGTTCGCGGGGCGCCCGCGGCGCCCGTGGCGCCCGCGGGGCGAGCGGCGGAATCGGCGGGGTTGGCGCCTCCGGGCTCAGCTCGTCCGTCTCTCGCGTGGCGAGCTCAGCGGACAGCGTGCGGCGCTCCCCGTCCCGCACGATGCCCAGCGCCACCTCGCGCCCCGGTCGCGCCTCGGTCACGAGCGTGCGCAGCTGCTCGGGCGAAGTCAGGGTGCGCGAGTTGAACGACAAGAGGATGTCGCCCTTGCGCACGCCCGCCTGATCCGCGGGACTGCCCGCGATGACACGCGTCACCAGAACGCCATCGCCTTCGTAGTCCAGCCCCTCTCGCAGGCTCGAGGTGAGCTCCTGCGTCGACACTCCGAGCCACGCGCCCTCTGCGGCGTGGGCCTTCGCACTGGGGATCGCGGCACTCATGGCGAGCAATGCAAGACACACGAGCCAACCGAATGGCCTCGTTCTACGCATATTCTTCTCCTGTGCTAGCGTGCGCTCCCTGGGCGGGGATCACGACTCCGTGTTGTAAGGATAGACAGTCGAAACGCCCGAATGGTTCCCAGAAAACTTCGCGGAAGGCCCCGGACACCCCCCGATGAAAGCCAGAGATCTGCTCACGCTCGAGGTCACCGACCTCGCCATCGGCGGCAAGGCCCTGGGACGCGACGACGGCCGAGTGGTATTCGTGGATCGTGGACTGCCGGGCGACCGCATCACGGCCCGCGTCATCAAGGCCAAGAAATCCTTCGCCGAGGCCAAGCTGGTTTCGCTCGACTCCCCTTCGCCCGAGCGCATCGAGGCTCGCTGCGCGCATGTGCACCAATGTGGTGGCTGCCGCATGCAGGAGTTCCCCTACGAGCGCCAGCTCTTCCACAAGCACAAACAGGTGGGCGAGGCCTTGCGCCATCTGGGCGGCATCGAAGCGCCGCTCGTGCACCCGATCATCGCGGCGCCGAGCGCGTGGCACTACCGCAACAAGATGGAATTCAGTTTCATGCCGCGCCCCGACGGGCCGGCCGTGCTGGGAATGCACGAACGCGGCACATTCGACAAAGTCTTCGCGGTCCACGAGTGCCACATCACCAGCCCGCTGGTGGTCGAGATCCTCCGGCTCACCCAGGCGTTCGCTGCGGAGCACCGTTGGCCGGCGTACCACCCGGCACGCCACGAGGGGATCGCACGCTTCCTCATGGTCCGCCACCTGGCGAACACGGACGCGTGTGCCGTGCATCTGATCGCCACCTCGGGCGAACTGCGGGGACTCGACGCCTGGGCGCGTGCGGTGCGCGCACTCTCGCCGGCCGTGCAGACGGTGACGCTGGGAATCAACACCACGCGCTCGAATGTGGCCTTCATGGAAGAAGAGCATGTGCTGGAAGGCACCGGCGTGATCCTGGAACGCCTGCTCGGCCTGGAGTTCGAGGTCGTGGGCAATGCCTTCCTCCAGACGAACAGCGCGCAGGCCGAGCATCTGTACGAGGGCGCGCTGGCAGCGGCGCGACTCAAGGGGGACGAGCAGGTGCTCGATCTGTACTGCGGGGCGGGCACGCTGAGCTTGTTGTTCGCGCGCGTGGCGCGCGAAGTGATCGGCGTCGAGAGCGTGGGCGCCGCAATCGAACGAGCCGAGCGCAACGCGGTGCGCAATCAGCGACCCAACGCGCGGTTCGTATGCGGGGACTCGCGCGCCGTCTTGCGCCAGTGGGCGCGCGGCGAACGCGACGGCGCGGTGAAACCCGAAGTGGTGGTGGTGGATCCGCCACGCGCAGGGCTGCACCCGCGGGTGGTCGCGCGAGTCGCCGAGCTGCAACCGAGACGCGTGGTGTATGTCTCGTGCAACCCGGCGACCATGGCGCGGGATCTCAAGGACTTCGCTCTGCTTGGATACCCCCTGGCCGAGGTGACGCCCTACGACATGTTCCCGCACACGCCCCACATCGAGTGCGTGGCGCGGCTGGAACGCAGCGAGGGCTTGGCCTAGAGGCTGGGGCTATTCCTCGTCTTCGGGACCGTTGTCGCCCAGCAACTCCTCGTCGTCCTTATCGAGCATGGCATCGAGCTCCCACGAGGCATCGTCTTCGCCATCCTCGTCGAACTCGTCCCCATCCTCGTCGTCGGCATCCTCGTCGTCGTCGTCATCTTCATCGAGGTCCTCATCGTCCAGGACTTCGTCTTCATCCCCACCGAACAGACGCTCGTCGTATTCGTCGAACAACATGACAGCCTCCTCCCTTCCGCCCTCAGTTCCCTGCCGCTCTCCAAGCGCTCATGCCACCTTCGAGATTGGCGATGTCAGTGAAGCCGCTTCGTGACAACAACTCGGCCGCGCCCTGGCTGCGGCCGCCGACGCGGCAGACGGCCACGACCGGCTTATGCTTGTAACTCTGGATTTCTGCAAGTCGTCCCGGAAGTTCCCGAAGCGGGATCAGCCGGGCACCCTCGATATGGCCGAGGTCGTCGTTCCATTCATCCGGATCGCGCACGTCCAGTAACAGAGCTTCGGGGTGCTGCGCAAGGAAGGCTTTCGCCGCGGGGGCGGAAAGTTGCTTCACCGCAGCCGCAGTCCCGCCCCCGGTCGCAGCCGAGCCTTCCCCTGACGCCGTGCGGGATGCTGACTGGCAACCCGTATGCAGCGACAGTGCCAATACCACGGCAGCGAGACCTTGCAAAGTGTTTTGAACGGTGGCCCCACCCCGCGTGCTACGCTTACTGGCCATGAAGACCCCCTTTTGCGGCATTCTCGCCGCCCTGCTGCTGTGCTTGTGCACGGTGCCCGTCCGCGCCGAGGGCCCGGTGACGCTGGACAAGGGGCGCTTCCTGGTGTTCCAAGGGGAACAAGCGGTGGCGGTGGAGCGCTTCGAGTATGTGCGTTCCGGCGACTCCCTCGTGGTCACCGCCGTCGTGGAGCGCAAGATGCGGGATGCCTCCGGCGCCAACATCCGCTTCGATAAGACCAGCCAGACGGTGCTGACCGAGGTCGATTTCGGGCTGCGGTCCTACCTGTCCAATCAGACCTACGACTCCCACTCGACCCTGAAGACGGTGACGGCCGGCGACACCACCCTGACTGTTTCCAGCGAGATCGACGGCGCCGGCGGCCTCGACCGCATCGTGCGTCCTCCCGGCCGGCTCTATGTGATGGACCCCCTCGTGTTCTCGTTGTTCGATGTCATCTGCCGCAGCTTGTCGCCGCAGAGCTTCACCCAGCGGCCCATCCAACTCATCACCCTGGGCGCCACGAGCACCACCACCGAGGCCACGGTCTCGACCGCCGGCGCCGATACCGTGAGTTGGGGCGGCAAGCGCGTGATCACTCGCCGCTTCGTGATGACCGATCCCGGTAGCCGGTTCACGGTCTGGATGGATCCCAAGGGCCGCATGCTCCGCTTGGAACACGATGGCAGCGGGCTGTCCGTGGTGCGCGAGGAGCCCGCGGCACCCACGCCTCGCAAGAAGCCTGCCGCCCGCCGATAGCGCGCCACGCGCGGAGGCTACGGCCCCCGCTCACCCCTGGAGCAGCGTCTCCAACCAGCGCGTGAGCAACCGCGCCCCGTAACCATTGGCCCCGCGCGGAGAATCCGCCCGCTCGGCGTAAGTCCAACCCGTGCTCGCGATGTCCAGATGGGCCCAGCGCATGCCCTTCGCAAAATGCATCAGGAACGAGGCCGCCGTACTCGAAGCGCCTTCACGGCGTTCATTCGAGTTCACCAGATCGGCCGTGTCGCTCTTCATTTCGGCGAGGTAGTCCTCGTTCATCGGCATGCGCCACAGGCGTTCGTCCACCGCATCGCCGGCCGTGAGCAACTCGGTCGCGAGACGGTCCTCGCAGGTGAAGAGTCCCGCGTACTGGCGCCCCAGTGCGATGCTGATCGCGCCGGTGAGGGTGGCCAAGTCGATCACGGTATCGGGCTCGAAGCGCTTGGCGTAGCCGAGCGCATCCGCCAACAGCAGACGCCCCTCGGCGTCAGTATTGGTGATCTCGATGGTCGTGCCATCCAGCGCCCGCACCACATCTCCGGGCTTGACCGCGCGGCTGCCCACCATGTTCTCGGCGCTCGGAATGAGCCCGACGATCCGAATGGGGATATCCCCCAGCGCGGGCAGCCCCGCGAAGAATCCCAGCACTGCGGCCGAGCCACCCATGTCGTATTTCATCTTCGACATGCCCTCGCGCGGTTTGAGCGAGTAGCCCCCAGTATCGAATGTCACCCCCTTGCCGATGATGACGATCGTTCTGGGCTTGGCACCGCGCTTGGGCTGGGCGCCACGCTTTCGGCTGGCCGGTCGGTCCAGCACGATGAAGCGCGGAGGATGCGCACTGCCGCGACCGATCGCGAGGATGCAGCCCATGCCAAGCCGCTCCATGGCGGCGACATCGAACACGGATACCTTGGCGCCGACCCGCTTGCCGATCTCGCGCGCGTGCTGCGCGAGTTGCTCGGGCACTAGGTCCTGACCGGGCGTGTTCGCCAGATCGCGCGCAAGGCACACAGCCTCGCCGCGCACCACGCCCCGCGCGACGGCGGCGCTGAGCGCCTTGGTCACCGGCGCGCCCGACCACAGTTCGATGCGCTCGAGCGCGGTGCGGGAACCGGTGCGATACGCCGTATGACGATAGTGCCCGAGCACGGCGCCTTCGGCGAAGGACTGCGCGACGGTTTCGGGCGCAAGCCCCGGCGCGTCCAGCGCGAGCGCGAGCGAAGCGACCGACATCTCGCGTGCGCGCCGCGCAGCCTGAGCGGCAACGAGCAGCGCGCGTTGCGCAGTCAGCGCCGTGCGCACACCCATGCCGACCAACAACACACGCTTGGCCTTCAGGCCCTGCGGATGCAGCACCGCGGTCTCCAGATGCTTGCCCGTGAAATCCCCGCTGCGCAGCAGTGCGCTGAGCGCCCCGCCCGTGGCGCGGTCGAGCGCTGCCGCCGGCCCAGCCAGCTTCTTCTCGTGCTCGAGCACGCCGACCGCGAGGGCGCCAACGGCGCGCGTGGCCAGTTCGGACTTCTTGAGCGTGATGTCCATGGGGGTCGGCTCCTCAGGGTGCAGAGGGTCAAGCGCCAGTGCGCGAAGGTCTTGCCGGCACCTTACGCCGCCCCCTGTGCAGCGACCAGCGCTTCGGGGGCAGCGTGGCGGAACTCCCGCCGGGCGCGGGGTCAGGGGGGCGCAAGGATTTGCCGAACGGGGCGCGTGGGCCTTGCGCCTGCGGCTTCGGCGCGGCATTGTTCGCCGTGGTCCGCACCCTGCCCGCGGCCTCGCGCTGCAAGGCACCCCCTTTTGGTCACCCGGTTCGGCATGGAAGCCGTTTCCGAAATGGAGGAATCATGATGAACATCCGCCGATCACTGCTCGCTTCGCTCGCCCTCTGCGCCTCACTCGCCCTGCTTGCGGGCTGCGGCAAGAAAGCCGACGACGGTTCGACCGCCGCCAGTGACAGCCTGCTGTCCGCAAGCCCGATCGAGACCACCGACGGCCTGCAGCCGGACACTTCGTTCCAGGCTCAGCCCGAGCCCACGCCGACACCGGCCCCGGTCGCGACCACTCCGCCCCGGCGCACGACCCCGCGTCCGCGTCCCACACCCACGCCCGTTCCGGTCTCGAGCCCCGGCGTGACCGTTCCGGCCGGCACCGCCGTCAAGGTCGGCGTCGATGCCCAGATCAGCTCGGAATCGGCTGCGCCTGGCAGCAGTTGGAGCGGCACCGTGAAGGAAGCCGTCGTCGTCGGCTCCATGGCGCCGTTCCCGGCGGGTAGCGTGGTGCATGGTGTGGTCGAGGGCGTTCAGCCGGCCGCCAAGGGCAGCCGCGCGTTCCTGGTCCTGCGCATCACCAGCATCGAGGCCAACGGCAGGTCGCAGACCGTGCACGCGAGCACCGACAGCATCATCGCGGGCTCGACCCGGGCGCGGAATCTGGGCGCCATCGCCGGCAGCGCGGCGGCGGGCGCACTCATCGGCAAGGCGGTCGGCGGCGGCGGCAAGGGTGCGCTGATCGGTGGCCTGTTGGGCGGCGCAGCAGCAACCGGCACGGTGGCGGCCTCCAAGGGCTATCAGGTCGTGATCAAGGAGGGCACCGAGCTGGTGTTCCGCGTCGACTCGGACACCAAGCTGAGGCTCTGATCGAGGGTTCCTGTCACTGGGGCGGCTCCCGGATCGCCGGGGGCCGCCCTGATCTTCGCAGGCGGGTGTACCCAATCTGACTTTCCGTGCACCGCCCGGTACACCCCCGCCGCGCAGCCGGAGCGCCCGGCCATTGCCCCACAATGGCTTACGGTCCCGCTGCGGACGGCACGCCCAGTGCTCATGTATCCCGCCAGCCCTGCAACTGCACCTTGCCCTGTAACCTGAGCGACCCCCGCACGGGGCCGCCCGCCTGGAGGAATCACATGAAAACCCGGTTGCTCACATTCACGGCTCTTGTGTTCCTGGTCGGCGCCCTCGCCGGCTGCGGCAAGTCCACCTCCACACTCGGACCCCTCTCGGGCAGCACCGGCGTGAACGCCGAAGCTCAGGCCCAAGTCTCGGCCGCGGTCGCTGCGAATGCCGGCTTCATCGACGAGGATGCGTTCTCCACCTCCGCGCAAGCGGATGTAAGCGTTGGCGCTGGCGTCGGCCTCGCCGCCATCCGGCCACTGCACTTCTGGCGCACGATCACCAGCGCGGACCGCCGGATCGAAACCGAGTATGGCAATCCTGACTCGCTCGGTCGTCCCACCACGGCGCTGGTCACCATCCGCAAGCACCTGCTCGGCAACTTCAATATCGCCGCCGGCGCGATCGATGAGACCGATACCACTCGGACGGTCTTCCACAAGCCGCTCGATGACCGGTGGGTGCGTCGCCTTGCACTGCGGCGCGTGCGCATCGATAGCACGGGCACGCATCAGGAGTGGCGTGTGGTCGGAGTCTCGGGGGTCGAAGTCACCTCGAAGGATGCGACCACCACGATCCAGAGCCTGCGCATCCAGGCCGGCTCGGTCGACACCACGGTCACCAATCCGCTCGAGTTGCACCGCATGCGCCACATGCTGCTCGTCGGCGGAACGCAGACCATGCGTCTGACGGTCACGACGGGTCACAATGACGATGTGGTGTTGCTGTACCGACACTTGAACCGACGCCCGTTCATCAACAACGGCGACGGCACCTACACTGCGGAGTTCGTGCTCGGCGACTTCCCGGGACTGCGTCATGTGGGTGTGAACGCATTCACGCACGCCACGCTGTACGACGACACCGCGGCCTACGATTCCAAGGCGTGGATCCTGGGCTTCGCGGTTCGCCCGGGCGAGGACCACATCGGCGAGAACTGATCGTCGCCACTCAAGTCTCAAGAAGACGGGCGGCCCACCCCACGGTGGACCGCCCTTTTCATTGTTCGGAATCGCATCAGCAGCTCAATGCAGGTCCTCGCCCTCGGGCGCGGACCGCGGACGCGAGCGGAACAGCTCCGCCCACTGCTCGACCTCCGCCTTGGTCAGTTGCGCAGGCTTCTCGAGTTCGGCTGGCTTGTCGCTGTCGGTGTCCTTGCCCATGCCGAGCGCGCTGGCAAGGAAGATGTCGGACAACGAGATGTCCGCGCCCATTGCGCGCGCGTGACGCGCCACTTCGA
>JANLOU010000361.1:0-7344 GCA_031366735.1 Candidatus Eiseniibacteriota bacterium | reverse complement strand
TTGCTCTTCTCGGCGCGGAATGCTGGCCCGAAGCAGTAGACCCGACCGAGCGCCATGGCGGCAGCTTCCATGTACAGCTGGCCGCTCTGGGAGAGATACGCCTTCTCATCGAAGTACTCCGTCTCGAACAGATTCGAGGTGCCCTCGCAGGCACTCGGAGTGAAGATCGGCGCATCGACCAGCGTGAAACCCTCGCCGTCCATGAAGTCCCGGAACGAGGCGATGATCTCGGCACGCAGCCGCATGATGGCGGCCTGACGGGGAGCGCGCAGCCACAGGTGGCGATGGTCCATGAGGAAATCCACGCCATGCTCCTTGGGCGTGATCGGGTACTCCTCGGCCAAGGACACCAGTTCGACAGACTGCAGGCCCAGTTCGACCCCACCCACCTGCCGAGCGTCCGCCTTGAGCACCCCTCGCACGATAACTGCGGACTCCTGCGTCAGGGTGTTCATCATCTCCCAGGTCTGCTCGGTCACATCCTTGAGCCCCGCGACGCACTGCACCTGCCCACTTCCATCCCGGACCACCAGGAACTGGACCTTCCCGCTGGACCGACGGTGCGTGATCCAGCCGCGGAGTTCGACGACTTCCCCGATCCTCCCAGCGGCATCCTGGATGTGGACCCAGGGGGTGCTCGGCGTGGCGCTGTTGGTGCTCATCGCTGCCTCCGGCGGGCGCAGGAGCACCCGGATACGAACCTCGTTCCAGCGCGGATGGCCCTGGAGCGGATGGACCGGCGTGATCCCGCTGACGGCGGGGGCCGGAGATGCTTCTCAAGCAACATGGGCCGTCCGCCGATAACGCCGAGGAACGCGCGGCAAGTTAGGAGCGGACCACCGGAGTGTCAAGGGAATGCGCCGAATGATCATGCCCCGTCGGGCCCCAAGCATTGTGCGGCACTCCGTCGGAGTGCCGTGGGTCGCGCGCGAGCGCTGCCCCTCGCCACTGCCGGCGAGGGTCGCGCTGAAACTGCTGTGGACCGTGATGTTGACGCTCGCGTTCAATGCCCTTGCGTTCGCGCAGGAACACACCCCCGGCGCCGATTCCGAGGCGACCCCCGTCCCCGCCGACGCGATGCCGGTCGTGCAGGCCCCGCTCGAGCCGCCCGCGACGCAGGCGAGGCAGGCGGCCGGGCGCACGCCGAGCGGACCTGCGCCGGCGCGAGCCGTCCCGAAGCCACCGACCGACCTGCGGGATGTGGGTGAGTGGGTGAGTTACAAGCAGGCGCGGCACCTGTTCGCGCTGACGACCGAGGCGCGGTTGTTCTATCGCCGTGGCCTGACCGCCAAGCTCGCGGGTCAGGATGCGCAAGCCATGCGGGATGTCCGTGGAGCGGCCGAGCTGGACCCTTCCTTCGTGGAACCCCATCTCACCATCGCTTCGTGGATGCTGACCCGTGACCCCAGTCAGGCCTTGTTGCATTACGCCACCGTGCTCGAACTGCTGCGGCAGGACTTCACTCTGCAACTCGATCTGGCCGCGAACCTTCTCGTGCTGGGCATCCAGGCATTGTTCGCCGGGCTGCTGCTCGCAGGCATGCTGGTGATCTGGTTGCGTCGTGACGAGCTGCTGCACACTTGGCAGGAACAACTCGGCCTGTTCACTTCGCCGACCACCGCCAAATGGTGGGCACTGGCATTCCTGGTGCTGCCGTTCGTGGCGGGATTCGGCCTGGCGCTCCCCACGCTGATCTTCCTGGGGTTGCTCTGGCCTGCGCTCCGCCTGCGTGAACGCGCTTTGTTCGTCCTGCTCACGCTCGCAGTGTGCACGCTGCCGCTCACGCTGCGCATGGTGGAACGCATGGCGCTCCCCTTGGACACCTCAGGCCCGCCATTCTACGGAATCACGACGCTCCCGGATGAAACCAACTTTGCCGAGACCCAGTCGCGTTTGCAGCGCGCAGCAGCAGCGCATCCCGACGACCCGTTCGTGCAGTTCGGGCTGGGCTGGTCCGCGCGCCGCGGGCATGACCTTGTCACCGCCGAGAAAGCCTACCGGGAGGCTTTGCGCATCTGGCCGAACCACGGACGCGTGCTCAACAACCTTGGCAATGTGCTCGCGGTCCAGGGTCGGACCGAAGAGGCGCTGGCGGCTTACAAGAAAGCCGCCGAGGTGGATCCGGCCAACGCCGCCGCTTGGTTCAACGCTTCCCAGATCTACACGCAGCGCTTTGACTACCAGCTTGCCACCGAGGCCTTGACGCGCGCCTCGGCCACCCAGTTCGAGCTGGTGAAGTCCTACCAATCGCAAGCCACCGACGACGGCTTGTTGCCCTTGGTGGATCAGTGGCTTGAGCCCCAGGCGTTCTGGCAGGCACTCTCGAGCGCCCCGCGTTCGGCGGACTCGCGTGGCGCACTGCCCACCAGTCTGCGTTCCCATTTCGAAACCACGGGTTGGGGATTCAGCGTCATGGCGACCCTGCTTGCCATCGCCGCTGTCTTCGCAGGTGTCGTCCAGGCGAAGAGTCTTCCGCTCCGAGCCTGCAGCAACTGTGGTCGCGTGGTGTGCCGTCGCTGCGCGGAACGCCGTCGCGAGCATGCCCTCTGCCCGGCTTGCGCGCAGGTCGAGGCACAGGCCGAGACCCCGGATTTCTCACGCGTCCTGCTGCTGCAACAGCGTAGCAAGCATCATCGGCTGATCCGATTGGCGCGCACCGCCGTCGCCGCGATCGTGCCGGGCTACGGATTGCTCGCGCATCGTCGTGTCTTCACGGCCGTCGTGCTCCTGTCCACGACATGGGTGTTGGCGCGGCTGTGGTTCGGCTACGCTCCGCCATTCGCGTTGGAACCGCGGCTGACCGTGCCCGGCGAAGAGGTACCAGCCGTGTTGATCGTGGCCGTATTCGCGCTGGTCGAGGTGATCTCGCTGATTGGCTACTTCCACCAAGTCGCGAAAGAACGCGAGCGCGAGGCCGCGCTTGCCGCCTCCCTGCGGGGTCGCGTCACCCAGTCCACTCGCCGCGTCTCGGCGATGGCCGCGTAGGGGACACCATGGCGCTCCAGGGCAATCTCCGCGATTTCTCCGCAACCGAGATCCTGCAGTTGGTCGGCGGCCAGAAGAAGTCCGGCTGTCTCATGCTCGAATGGAATACCGAACGCGCGGTGGTATGGGTCCAGGAAGGCCGCATCGTCTCCACTCGCCCCCCCGGCATGGGCAAGGACGATCCGCTCCTGGCCTTTCTGCGCAAAGCGCACCGCCTTTCGGATGAGCAACTGCGCGGCATTCTCAGCATCCAGAAGGAATCCAATCGTGACCTCGAGGACCTGCTCCTCAATGGGCGCTACCTGGATGCTCAAGAACTGACGGTCTATGTCGAGCGGCAGATCCTCGATGATCTGATGAGGATCGTGCGCTGGGACAACGGCACCTATCGCTTCGACCCCAATAGCAAATGGTCGAATCCCCCGTTGGTCATGATGAGTATGGAAGGCGCGATGATCGAGGCCGCGCGCCGCGTGGATGAGCAGAAGCGGTTCGTGCAGTGCTTCAAGGACCCCTACCAGTTGCTTGGCGTGCGCGACCTGCCGGATCCCGACGAGCCACTGTCCGAAGAGGAGCGAGAACTCTTCGGCATCATCGACGGCACCCGCACGATCGCCGAGATCGTCGAATCCGCACCCCTCTCGGAGTACGAAGCCTATGAGGCGCTTCAGCGCATGCTCGACTCGGACTGGGTCGAGGTCGTGGGCCGTCGCAACCCCGGCGCGAGCGTGCCAGCGCCCGCACCCGCGGTAAAGGGCGAGCGCCCACGCGGTGGATTCGCACGCGAGTTGATCGTTGCAGCCACCGTGATCGCTGCGCTGGTCGGTCTGCGCTTTGGGAGTCGGTTCGTGGTCGACCGCGGCCAGCCGCCGATGCGCAACGATGTCTTCGCCGCAGCCCACATGCGGGACCTGCGCTATGCGCTGGATCTCTACCACCGCGAGCGCGGCAACTATCCGAAGCGACTCGATGATTTGGTCGAGGACCGCTGGGTGGGCCGGGACCAACTCCGGATGACCGGCTATCTCGTGCAGTACCGCACCATCGAAGACGGCCAGAACTACTCGCTCCAGCTGCAACCCGACCGCTGATCCGCATCGCTCGCCGTAGCGGCGATCGCGACCGGCAAGCCATTCACAGCGCGGTGCGACGCTCTTCGCGGGAAGTGAACCACTCCGCTGCTTGCAGCAGCGTGTCGAACACGGCATCGGGCGGTGGGAACTCTCCGTCGCCGATGCGGCCCTCCTCCTCGCGGCCATAGCCGGTTCGGACCAACACGCCGGTGCCTTCCATCGCATGGCCGGCTGCGGCATCCAGACGCTTGTCGCCCACCATCATCGAGGCGCGCAGGGTCAGTTGCAGGTCGTCCGCAGCACGCTCGAGTAGTTGCGTGCCGGGCTTGCGACACGCGCAGCCGTCCTCGGGTGCATGTGGGCAGAAGCGGATGGCATCGATCTCGACTCCTTCCGCGCGCAGGAGGCGGCGGAGTGCCGCCATGACTTCATGGACGCGCGAAGCCGTGAACTTGCCGCGCCCGACGCCCGATTGGTTGGAGATGACCACCACGGGGTGTCCGGCGGATCGCAGCAGTCGGAGCGCCGCCGCGACGCCTGGCAGCAGTTCCACGCCGCTCGGCTCCGACAGATAGCCCCGCTCCACGACAAGCGTCCCGTCCCGATCGACAAAAACCGCCGCTCGCCCCGCCACCCCACGGCTACGCGCCAACGCGCGCTCCAGCGCGCGCTCCAACACTTCCGTGTCGGGGTGTGTGGGGTCGGTCGCGGTCGCTGGCCCGAGATTGGACCACAGTGCGAAACGATCCAGTGGCATACGGTCCCCGACGACATCGCGCAATGCGCCAGCTTCGCTCTCTTCGGAGAGGGACAACGAGTACATGGACTCCCATCCCCAACGCTCCCACAGGTTCCACGCGCGCAACTGCGCCACGCTCAGGTCGAACACCATGGCGTGTGCCCGTACGCGCCGACCCAGATCCGAGACGCTCCGTGGCAGGCCCGCTCCCACGACCACATCCCCTTCGAGCTCGCGAAGCTCTGAGCCAGTCGCCTCGCGCACCCCGCTCATGACGAGCGCCCCCGGCCCCACCCAGATCACTTCGTGTCCGCGCGCCGCCACGCCGACCAGTGCCATGCGCAAGCGTTCCGCAGTCTGGACGGAGGCGCCATGCACGATGACTCTCATGCCACACCCATGGGCGGCGCGGCCACCTCGTCGACTGCCCGCAACACGTCTTCCACCGATACGGCCACGAGGCATGCGTAGCCGATCCGACAATTGCGTTGGAAGCATGGACTGCAGACCGTTGGCCGCTGGACGATCCGCACGCGTGCCCCTTGCGGCGCCGTCCACGCGCTGCTCGTGGAGCCGAAGATGCTCACCGTGGCGGCGCCGGTGGCTGCGGCCAGATGGGCCAAGCCTGAATCGTTGCATACCGCGACCTGCGCGCCGCCACACAGCGCGGCCTGGGTCGAAAGCTCGGTGCGTCCGGCAAGCGAGGTGGTCCCGCGACCCGCGAGGCGGGCGACCTCCTCACAGAGACTCCGTTCGCTTTCGGCTCCGCATACCAATACCTGCCACCCGCGTCGCACCAACTCCTTGCCCACCTGGACAAAACGCTCCATCGGCCAGCGCTTGGCAGGTCCGTACACGGCGCCAGGACCGAGGATGGCGTAGGGCGCCTCGCCGGTGAGCTGGCGAGCAGCAGCGTGGGCCGGCTCAGATGCTTGCAGCGGCGCAGGCGCTGCCGCGGCCGGCACGCCGAGCACATCCCCCAACAGCGCATACTCGCGGGAAAGGTGCATCTCGCCACGATCCGGTCTCGCCACCGGATGTGTCAGTAGACCATCACGAAGGTCGCCGCGGAATCCTGCACGTTGTCGGGCCCCGGCCCGCCAAGCGAACCACGCACTCGAGAATGACGGCGGGCAGATGATCGCGGTGTCGATGGGCTCGGAGCGGAGCAGCGTGAGCGCTGCGTGCGACTGCGCGAGCGGGATCGCGGTGTGCCACGCACCATCGCCTGCCAGCAGGTCCAGTAACGCCACCGGGCCAACCGCAATGGCCTGCGCTGTGGGAAGCGCGGCTCGCAACGAGCCGAGCAGGGGACGCGCCATGAGCGCGTCCCCCAGCCAGTTGGGCAAGCGCACCAGATAGCGCGACGGCCTCGTGGAGCCAGCGGACATACGGGTCAGTAGGAACGGGCGAACAATGCCACGCGATGGCCCTTGCGCTCGAGCGAGCCGAATCTCGAGAGATCGAACGGCACACATCGGAGCGTGGCCCCGGTCTTCTCCTTCACTTCGGCTTCGAACGCAGCGGTGCCGTCCCAGGGGACCGCCACCAGGCCGCGCTTGTCGGCGGCGAAGTGAGCGATGACCTCCTCCTTGGAGGTGGCGAGCACCGTGTTCTGGTCGCGGTGATCCACTGCTTGCTGGAACAGTGTGGCTTGGACTTCGGCCAGTAGTTTCGGAAGCCGATCCCCGAGCTGGTCGAAGGGGATGCTCTCCTTGCCTCGGTCCACGCGCCGCACGCTCATCACGGCGTTGCTGGCAACATCCTTGGGTCCCACCTCGAGCCGCACCGGCACGCCGCGCATCTCGTACTCGTTGTACTTCCAGCCCGGCGTGTATTGGTCGCGGTCGTCGATGTGCAGGCGGACCTTGTCACCGATGGCCGCCTTCACCTTCTGCACGAACTCCATGACGCTCGCGCGATCCTCGTCCTTGCGCCAGATGGGCACGAGCACGGCTTGGATGGGCGCCACATTGGGGGGAAGGCGCAACCCTTGATCGTCACCGTGCGTCATGACGATCGCGCCGATCAAGCGCGTGGACACTCCCCAGGAAGTCTGCCAGACATGCTGCCGCTTGCCCTGCTCGTCCTGATAGGTGATGTCGAACACCTTGGCGAAGTGCTGCCCCAGATGATGTGAGGTTCCCGCCTGCAATGCTTTGCCGTCCTTCATCAGCGCTTCGATCGTATAGGTGTCCTGGGCCCCGGCGAATCGTTCCGCATCGCTCTTCTTGCCGGCATACACGGGGATCGCCAGCTCGTTCTCGACGAAGTCCCGATACACCTCCAGCATCCGGAGCACTTCCTCGTTGCATTCCTTCTCGGTCGCGTGTGCCGTGTGGCCTTCCTGCCAGAGGAACTCGGCCGTGCGAAGGAAGAGGCGCGTCACCTTCTCCCAACGCATGACATTGGCCCACTGGTTGATGAGCACCGGGAGGTCGCGGTAACTCTCGATCCACTTGGAGTACATGTGCCCGATGATGGCTTCGCTCGTGGGCCGAATGGCGTAGCGCTCCTCGAGCTCCTCGCTCCCACCGTGCGTGACCC
>JANLOU010000337.1:0-4531 GCA_031366735.1 Candidatus Eiseniibacteriota bacterium | reverse complement strand
CAGCTTCTTGTTCATGGAGGCGTTCACGAACCCGAGTTGATCGGGGATGACCTCGTTGAACAACACCCGACCGGCCGTCGTGACGACCAGCCGCTCGGCTCGGGCTTCAGCAACGGCAGGCTCGAGGCCCGCACGGCGATCTTGCCATGCAACGAGATCTGACGGTTGTCGAAGTAGGCCGACCTCACCTCTTCGGAACTGTAGAACCGCCGCAACCGGCGCGGGTCCCCCGCCGGCAGATCCGCCGCAACCGCGTTCGGGTCGAGGATCTCGCCCCGGTCGCGCGTGAGGTAGTGGCAGCCCAGCACGATGTCCTGATGCGGCGTGGCCAAGGGACGGCCGCTCGCCGGCGACAGGATGTTCTGGGTGCTGAGCATGAGCAGGCTGGTCTCGATCTGGGCTTCGAACGAGAGCGGCACATGCACGGCCATCTGATCGCCGTCGAAGTCAGCATTGAAGGCCTGGCAGACGAGCGGATGGATGCGGATCGCCTTGCCCTCGACGAGCACGGGCTCGAAGCCCTGGATGCCCAGACGGTGCAGGGTCGGCGCACGGTTCAGCAGCACCGGATGGTTCTCGATGATCTCGCCGAGGATGTCCCAGACTTCGGGCTTCTCGCGCTCCACCAGTCGCTTGGCGCTCTTGACCGTCTGCACGAAGCCACGGTCCTCGAGCTTGCGGATGATGAACGGCTTGAACAGTTCGAGCGCCATGTTCTTCGGCAGGCCGCACTGATTCAGCTTGAGCTCCGGTCCAACGACGATGACCGAACGACCCGAGTAGTCCACGCGCTTGCCGAGCAGGTTCTGGCGGAAGCGCCCCTGCTTGCCCTTGAGCATGTCCGAGAGCGACTTGAGCGGACGATTGCCCTGGCCACGCACGGCGCGGCTGCGACGGCCGTTGTCGAACAACGCATCGACGGCCTCCTGCAGCATGCGCTTCTCGTTGCGCAGGATGACTTCGGGTGCCTTGATGTCGATGAGCTTCTTCAAGCGGTTGTTGCGGTTGATCACCCGACGATACAGGTCGTTGAGATCGGAAGTGGCGAAGCGCCCACCCTCGAGCGGCACCAACGGACGCAGGTCCGGCGGCAGCACGGGGATGCACTCGAGGATCATCCACTCGGGACGATTCCCGCTGTGGCGGAAGGCCTCGACGATGCGAAGGCGCTTGAGCAGCTCCTTCTTGCGCTGGACCGAGGTCTCCATCTTGGCCTGCGCGCGCAGATCGGTGGACAGCTCGTCCAGATCCAGCTCGCCCAGCAGGTCACGGATGGCATCCGCGCCCATCTTGGCCTTGAGCCCGGACTCCGGCTGCTCGTCCATGATCTCGTTGTACTGGTCCTCGGAGATGATCTCGCGCTTCTTGAAACCGGTGGTGCCCGGCTCGATCACCACATAGGACTCGTAGTACAGGATGCGCTCGAGGTCACGGATGCTCATGTCGAGCAGGTGGCCGATACGGCTGGGCACGCCCTTGAAGAACCAGATGTGCGAGACCGGCACGGCGAGCTCGATATGCCCGAGCCGCTCGCGACGGACCTTCGCCTGGGTGACTTCCACGCCACAGCGGTCGCACACCACGCCCCGGTAACGGATGCGCTTGTACTTACCGCAGTTGCACTCCCAGTCCTTCACGGGTCCGAAGATCTTCTCGCAGAAAAGCCCATCCTTCTCGGGCTTGAATGAACGGTAGTTGATCGTCTCCGGCTTCGTGACCTCACCGTGTGACCAACTGCGGATCACATCGGGTGAGGCGAGGCGGATACGGATCTGGTTGAAGTTGACTCGCCGGCGCTGGTCGCGGTCATCGGTACGACCGAAGCCCATCTTGCCCGCAGCACTATTCAGCGTGGACTGCAGATCCGTGTCTTGGATCATGAGTGCACTCCCTTAGGCCGTGCCCGTTGTCCCGCATGTGGGTGACAACGAGCCGTTTGGCCAGTACGCACAGGAACTCTCGATCAGTTCACTTCCTCGAACTGGACTTCAAGGCAAAGACTCTGAAGCTCCTTCACGAGCACATTGAAGGATTCCGGCGTACCGGGCTCGGGCGGGTTCTCACCCTTGACGATCGCCTCGTAGATGCGCGACCGACCGGCGACGTCGTCGGACTTCACCGTGAGCAGTTCCTGCAGTGTGTAAGCAGCGCCATAGGCTTCCAACGCCCAGACTTCCATTTCACCGAACCGCTGACCGCCGAACTGCGCCTTACCACCCAGCGGCTGCTGCGTGACGAGCGAGTACGGACCCGTGGAACGGGCGTGGATCTTGTCATCCACCAAGTGGCTCAGCTTGAGCATGTACATGTATCCAACGGTGACGCGCTCGTCGAACGGTTCGCCCGAGCGGCCGTCGCGCAGGAAGCTCTTGCCATCTTCCGCAAGACCCGCCGCCGCGAGTTCGGCCTTGATCTCGTCCACCGTGGCGCCCGCGAAGACCGGGGTGGCACAGGTGTACCCGAGCTTGCTCGCCGCCCAACCCAAGTGCGTCTCCATGATCTGGCCGATGTTCATACGCGAAGGCACGCCAAGCGGGTTCAGGACCATCTCGACGATGCTGCCGTCCTCGAGGAACGGCAGGTCCTCCTCGGGGGTGATCTTGGACACGACGCCCTTGTTCCCGTGGCGCCCGGCCATCTTGTCGCCCACCGAGAGCTTGCGCTTCTTGGCGATGTAGACCTTCACGAGCTTGACCACGCCCGGCGGCAGTTCGTCGCCCCGCGTGACCTTCTCGATCTCCTTCTCGAGTTCCTTCTCGCAGCGGGCGAACGCGCTCTGCGCGCCATCCATCGCCTGCCAGAAGCGCTCGTTGCCCTTCTCGTCCTCGGTCACCGGAGTGCCCCAGGCGAGGTCGTCGAGATCCAGCTCCTCGAGGAAATCATCCGCATACTTGCGACCCTTGCGGGCCAGCGGCTCGCCGGTGGACGCACTCTTGAGCACGTTCACGAGCTGATCAGTGAGAATCTGCTTGATGCTCGACAGGCGCACATCCGCGATCCGCTCGCGTTCCTTCTTGGACTCGCGGCGGAGCTTCTCGATCTTCTTCTTCTCCTGGACCTTCGTGCTCTCGTCCTTCTCGCGACGCGAGAAGACCTTGATATCGAGCACGATGCCGTCCATCCCCGGAGGGGCCTTGAGCGAGGCGTCACGCACATCGCCGGCCTTGTCTCCGAAGATCGCCTTGAGCAGCCGCTCCTCGGGGCTCAGCTCCTGCTCGCCCTTGGGGGTGACCTTGCCCACGAGGATGTCGCCCTGGCGCACGCGTGCGCCAATGCGGATCACGCCTTCCTCGTCGAGATTCTTGACCGCCTCCTCGGAGACGTTCGGGATCTCGCGGGTGATCTCCTCGACGCCGCGCTTGGTGTCGCGGACCTGAAGCTCGAACTCCTCGATGTGGATCGAGGTGAAGACATCGTTCTTGATCAGGTTCTCACTGACCATGATGGCATCTTCGTAGTTGTAGCCGGCCCACGGCATGAACGCGACCAGACCGTTGCGGCCGAGCGCGAGCTCGCCATCACGGGTGGCCGGGCCATCCCCGATGACCTGACCCCGCTTGACCTTCGTTCCCTCGGTGACCGTGGGACGCTGGTTCAGGCAGGTGTCCTGGTTCGACCGGCGGAACTTGGTGAGGCGATAGATGTCGAGGTTCGGCTGATCGGAATAATCGATCGGCGCCTCGTCGGGATCGCGCTCGTATCGCACGGCGATCATCTCGCCCGAGACGAACTCGACCACACCCGAGCGTCGCGCCAACACCAACGCACCGGAATCCTCGGCCACCTTGTCCTCGAGACCCGTGCCCACATACGGGGCGTCGGTCACAAGCAACGGCACCGCCTGGCGCTGCATGTTGGAACCCATCAACGCACGGTTCGCGTCATCGTGCTCGAGGAACGGAATGAGCGCCGCAGCCGGGGACACCAGCTGGATCGGCGACACATCCATGTACTCGACCGCGGTGCGCTCGACGTTCGGATACTCGCCCTTCATGCGGACCGTGAGGAACTCGTCATCGAGCTTGCCGGTCTTCTTGTCGAAGCCGGTGTTGGCCGGCGCGATGCGCGCACGGTCCTCGACATCGGCCGCAAGGAACTCCGGCTTCTTGCGGTCCACAAGGCCATCCTGCACCCGGAAGTACGGCGTCTCGAGGAAGCCGAACTCGTTGACCTTGGCGTAAGTGGACAGCGACGAGATCAGCCCGATGTTCGGACCTTCCGGCGTCTCGATGGGGCAGACGCGGCCGTAGTGCGTGTAATGCACGTCACGCACTTCGAATCCTGCGCGGTCACGCGTGAGGCCGCCCGGTCCAAGCGCCGAGAGTCGACGCTTGTTCGTGAGTTCGGCCAGCGGATTGGTCTGGTCCATGAACTGCGACAACTGGCTGGATCCGAAGAAGCTCTGGATCACCGCCGAGATGGTGCGCGAGTTCACGAGATCGGTCGGGGTGATCTGCTCCTGATCCTGAAGCGACATGCGCTCACGGATGATGCGAGCCATGCGGGCCAGACCGATGTTGAACTGGTTCGC
>JANLOU010000331.1:0-4157 GCA_031366735.1 Candidatus Eiseniibacteriota bacterium | reverse complement strand
CCCAGCACCTTGTCGAGCTTCAGATTCGGGTCAAGGCTGAGCAGCTCCAGATCGGTGTGCGACAGGCGGCCGAGTTCCTCGGTCGCGCGCATGCGTTGGAGCAACAGCTCTTCGGGACCGAACGGCGAGATCAGGTGAGCTTGGCGCGTATCGGGAGCCATGCAGGGCATCCTCTCCAGAAGGGACGCAGACAGCAGGAAGTTCTGCGCCAGCATACTCGCGAGGCTGCGCGTGGGGCCAGCCACAACCGGGCCACGCTGGCCCTTGCCGGGAGCACGCCGCATGCCCATCATGGGACGCATGCTCCCGATCCGCCGGACGCTGGTGCTCGCCGCCGCCTGCTGCCTCCTATGGTCCGCCACGGTGCGGGCCAGCACGCTCACGCCCCGCGAGCAGCGCGTCGCTGCCGCGGTCGATCGCCACCTCCCCGCGGCACTCGGGCTGTTGCAGCGATTGGTCGACATCAACAGCGGCACCTTGAACCGCGATGGCGTCCGCGCGGTGGGGCGCATGCTCGAGCCCGAGTTCGCGCGGCTCGGATTCCGCACCCGGTGGGCGGACGGCGCAGCGTGGCAGCGCGCCGGACACCTGTTGGCCGAGCGCGCGGGACGCCGCGGCAGCCCCAAGGTGCTGCTCATCGGCCATCTCGATACCGTGTTCGAGCAGGACAGTCCGTTCCAGCGTTTCGTGCGCATGGACGACTCCACCGCCCGAGGGCCCGGCATCATCGACATGAAGGGCGGCGATGTGATCGTGCTCCTGGCACTTCAGGCCATGGCCGACGCTGGCGTGCTGGACGAGGTCTCGCTGCAGGTCGTGCTCACTGGTGATGAAGAACGCAGCGGTTCGCCCGACTCACTGGCGCGGGCCGACCTGGTGCGCGCCGGTGAATGGGCCGATGTGGCGCTCGGGTTCGAGGACGGTGATGGCCAGGCGCAGCACGCGGTCGTGGCGCGACGCGGTTCGACCGGATGGACGCTGCGCACCTCGGGAACTCCAGCTCACTCCTCGCAGATCTTCCGCGAGGACATCGGCAGTGGCGCCATCTTCGAGGCCACGCGGATCCTCCAATCGTTCCACGATTCGTTGGGTAGCGAGCCCTACCTGACGCTCAATCCTGGTCTCATCCTGGGCGGCACGCGCATCACGCTCACGCCCGGCTCGGCGGGCGGCACCGCATCTGGCAAAAGCAATGTCATCGCCGAGAGCACCTATGTGGCGGGCGACCTGCGCACGCTGACGCTCGAGCAACGGGCGCGGGCACTCGAGACCATGCAACGCATCGTGGCCGCAAGCCCGCCGCACGCTGGCGCCAGCTTGCACGCCGATGACGGCTATCCCCCGCTCGCCCCGACCGACGGGAACCGCCGCCTGCTCGCGCTCTATGACACCACCAGCCGCGACCTTGGGCTGGGGCCCGTCACGGCGGTGGATCCACGCATGGCGGGCGCGGCGGACATCTCGCATGTGGGCGAGCTTGTGGAAATGGCCCTCGATGGAATCGGGCTGCGCGGCACGGGCGGGCACACGGTCAATGAGACTGCCGACATGCGGACGCTGCCGGATCAAGCCAAGCGGGCCGCACTCTTGTTGATGCGACTGCCGAACGCACTCAGGAAGCCACACCACTGATGGCCCCGCGCTTCGACGAAGCCAAGGAGCGGCATCGCGCCGGCGATCTGGAAGGCGCCATCGCGCTGTACCTCGAGGTGATCGCAGACGACCCGGGGCACTTCCGCGCGCTCAATAATCTTGGCGCGTGCCACGAGGAGTTGGATCACAACCCGCAAGCCGAAGCGGCGTTCCGTCGCGCCCTCGCCCTGGCCCCGGCGGAAGCGCCACTGCACCACAATCTGGGCCGACTGATGCATCTGGATGGCCGGCTCGAGGAGGCGGAGCAGTACTACCGCCGCGCCCTCGAACTCGATTCCGCGCTCGCAGGTGCGCATTTCAACCTGGGGCGGTTGCTTCAGGAATCCGGGCGCCATGAGGATGCCGAGCCAGCTCTGCGCGTCGCCGCAGCACGGGACCCCGAGGCGGCCGCGGCACACAGTTGCCTGGGCGATGCCCTGTTCGCGCAGCACCGCGTGGAGGAAGCCCTCGTTGCCTACCGGCGCGTCGCGGAACTCGACCCTGCGGATGCCGCCGCGCGGTTCGACCTGGGCAAGTCGCTCGAGACCCTGCATCGCGCCGAAGAAGCGGTGGCGTGCTATCGCGCCGCGCTTGAACGCGACGCCGGTTCGGATGCGGCGCGCGAAGCGCTCGCGCGCGCGCTCGAAGCCGCGGGTCGACATGAGGAGGCCGTCGCTTCGCTGCGCGAGTGGCTCGAGCGTGCCCCCGGGCAGGAGCTGGCGGAGCACCTGCTGGCTTCACTCGGCGCGACCGAGGCGCCAGCGCGCGCGAGTGACGGCTATGTGCGCGACACCTTCGACCGGTTCGCGGCCGACTTCGATCGCACCCTTGCGAAGCTCCAGTACCAAGCCCCGCAACTGGTGATCGCCATGATCGCCGTCTCGCTCGGCACGCCCCCTCAGGAGCTCGATGTGCTCGACGCGGGATGCGGCACGGGGCTGTGCGGACCGCTGCTCAAGCCCTATGCGCGCCATCTGGTGGGCGTGGACCTCTCGGGCGGCATGCTCGAACGCGCCCGGCGGCGCGCAGTGTATGACGCGCTCGAGGAAGCAGAGCTCACCGAGTATCTCTCGTCGCACCCGGACAGTTTCGATGTGATCGCCTCGGCGGACACCTTCTGTTATCTGGGCGGACTCCAAGCGCCGTTCGACGCCGCACGCCGAGCGTTGCGCCCGGGGGGTCTGCTTGCGCTGACGCTCGAGTGGCATGCCCATGGGGATGGGCATGTACTGCAGTCCCACGGCCGCTACGCGCACAGCGAATCGTGCGTGCGGCACGCGCTCGCAGTCACGGGCTTCCAAGGCGCCGTCATCGCGCACGGCGCACTTCGCATGGAAGGTGGCGCAGCGGTGGCGGGGCTGCTGGTGTCGGCACGGCGTCCGATCGACTGACCCTCTCACCTGCCATGCATGCGAAGAGCCCTGTGGCGCCAAGCGTCACAGGGCTCTTTCACTCACTGCGGCTGCATCACTTGACCTGGATGAGCACCTTCTCGAGCATCAGCAGTTCGCTCGTCTGGCCGCTCTGCGAGCCGCCCGCCTCAAGCTTCTTGAGCACATCGAAACCGTCCTCGGTCTCGCCGAAGATGGTGTGCTTGCCGTCCAGCCACGGCGTGGGGACGAAAGTCAGGAAGAACTGGCTGCCATCGGTGCCCGGACCCGCGTTGGCCATGCTGAGCATGCCGGGCTTGTTGTGCTTGGCGTTGGGGCTGAACTCGCCCTCGAAACCATATCCCGGGCTGCCGGTGCCCGTGCCCAGCGGGCAGCCACCCTGCGCCATGAAGCTCGTGATCACACGGTGGAACTTGAGCCCGTCATAGAAGCCCATGCGCGCCAGGTAAATCAGGTTCGTGACATGCGCCGGAGCCACATCGGGACGCAGCTTGATCAATACCACGCCCTTGTTGGTCACGAACTGCGCGTAGTAGCTCTTGGCCGGGTCGAACGCGACGGTCTTGAAGATGGGCAGGTGCGTCCGCCATCCGGCGACGGTCTTGTCGATCTTGGCCGCCGCGACCTGGGCATCGATCGCCGCGATGCTCTTGTCGACCTGCGCCGGATCCTGATGGACATTCTTCTTGCCGGACATGAGCACATTGGTCGGCTTCGCCTTGGCACTGACCTTGGCCGTGCCGCCCGCCTTCACGGCGTCGTCCGCGGCGAAAGCGGTGGCGGCCAGCGACAACAGAACGAGCGACGCGAAGATGCGGTGACGCATGAATCCTCCTTCGGGGGTGTGCGGGAGCGCGTGAGAGTGAGTGGTTGCGAGCCGATTGCTCGGTTCAGCCGAGCGGGTTCTTATCGCGATCCGGGTAGGTCTGCAGAAAATCGATGCATCCGACCATGGAGTGTCCCACGGACCGGACCCGGGTTGTGTCAGCAATGTGTTTACCGAAGTTGCCCACGGGATCTCCCCATTTGATCATGTTCATCCCGCGTTGCAAGGTATTGGTCAGGCGACGGAAAGCGCACACTCCGATGGCGTTCGTCCACATCCCAGGCGCGTTGAATGTCACGAAACGGATG